>CALECP010000201.1 GCA_937949915.1 uncultured Anaerolineae bacterium | reverse complement strand
CAACTCGCCCTACTTTTTCCACAACACGCTTATCGTTGAACGTTTCCAATAACGGTTCGAGATAGTCTGATAATTTTCATCCTATATGTATCTCACATTATCACTCTATTGTCATCTAATACTTTTCCAGAGTTCTCAGTTAGGTTCTATGGACTTTTGCAACGATTTATGCGGGTTGCTAAATATATGTCTGCTTCAAGCGTTTCAACTATGAATTAGACGATAAGGGGGAGCAAACGGGCGATGTTGCGTGCGTCGTCGATGCCGCGATGGTGTGTGCCTTGCAGATGCAGACCGGAGCGCCGCACGGCCGCAGCCATGCCTATCGGTCGGCCGAGTGATTGGCTTTTGGCGTAGGCCGATTTGAGATTGAGATGTCCCCGGCCGAGTGTATAGTCAACCCGATGATAGTCACAATCCCGTTCGATTTGAATGCGATCATATTTGCCCCACGACGCAAAAAGAAAGCCGGGATACAAGCGTATCCAGCGTGAAAACTTTTGCATCATGTCAGGGAAACGAGGTGCAGTCTCCACTTCGATTTGGCGGATCGTAGTCAGATCAATGCAAAAAGGGGTCAGCTTGGGATGACGGACAGGGCGCACAAAGCTCTGAAATTCGTCGATCAATTCGAGTGTGTCGCCATCGACCATGACAGCCCCCATTTCAATAATCTCTTTTTCGTAGCGGGGGAGGCGGTCATTGTCATCACACGTTGCTTCTACATCAATGACAAGGTAGTAGTCGGGTTGTCGTCTCATAAGAGAGGCAGTATAACATACGTTATAGCCGTTGGGGATGTTTTCTAGGGAGGGGAGGATGATAAAATGACGGCCGCTCAGTTCTGTCACTGTTTCCGTAAATCACTCTGTCAATCGCACAGTTTTCTGATTCAAATCGTGCGATTAGATTGCGAATCATGGCATCGGCCGACCACCTCTGACACAATTAGCAAATGCAAAACAAAACAGCCATCTCCCCTGCGCTTGTTTGGCGGGGCAACATCTCTCTGCTCATCTGTGCGCTCATTTGGGGATTCGCGTTTGTGCCACAACGCACCAGTATGGACAGCATCGGCCCCTTTGCGCTGATCGGTATCCGCTTCATCATGGGCGCATTCGCGCTTGTGCCGCTCATTCTCTACCGCAAGCGGCAGCCGACGATACCCAACATTCCCATCACCAAACCGATTATGTTGGGCGGTGGGGTCGCGGCCGGACTCTTCCTTTTTGGCGGCGCATCCCTACAGCAGATCGGGCTGCAATCGACAACGGCCGGAAAAGCGGGGTTCATCACAGGCATGTACATCTTGATCGTCCCGTTGCTAGGGCTGCTGTGGGGGCAAAAGGCAGGGCGTTTCACATGGGCAGGCATTGTGTTGGCTGTTATTGGCATGTATTTTCTCACCGTCACCGAGCAATTGACTATTGAGCGAGGCGACTTGTTCGTGTTGCTATGTGCGGTCGTCTTCGCCGGACATGTGCAAACAATAGATTACTTTGCCAAACACACAGACCCGATCAAATTGTCCGCAATTCAATTTTTAGTAACCGGAATTTTGGGATTAATTGCCACATTCGCGGCCGAGACAGTGACATGGGAAATGATACAAGGCGCACTGCCTGCTATTTTGTATCTGGGATTACTCTCATCAGGGGTCGGGTATACATTGCAAGTGGTGGGGCAACAGTATGCACAGCCAGCCAATGCGTCGATCATTATGAGTCTGGAAGCACCATTTGCCGCGTTGGGTGGCTGGCTACTCCTCAGCGAGACACTCGATACAAAAGCGTTGGTTGGTTGTGGTCTCATGTTAACCGGGATGCTGGTCTCGCAAATACGGCCGCGCCGCCAAAAAGAGAAAACAACGATTTAGCATGGCGAATAACAGAAGGCATCCCTTTTTTTGATTTATGGTTTGATTATGGAAGCGGCAGGACAACCGCATCGCGTACCCGTGCGCCTGTCTGGGCATGGTAAAACCCGATGTGCAGGGCAGCCGGTTGTGGTTCAGATTCAGGTAATGAAAGGGTGTAGGTGTCTATCAAACGGTCGCCATTGCGCCAGCAGGAGGGCGGCCACTGTCCGTTGAGCGACCATTGATCGTGTTGGGCAACCAGTGTGCCATCGGCCGCAACGACGTGGACAAAGGTGGTGTATGGGTAGTCGGCCGCGCCGCTCGCTTCCCATTCTAGATCAAGTGTGACGGCCGTTTTTGTTTGTACGATATGATAGCCTGTGAGTGTGGCAAAGCTGAATGATTCGTTGATGGGGGTGGCTTGTGCCAGCGTTTGTGGCGTGGGGGGTGATTGGACAACGATCACCGGCCGCACCACTTCCCATGACAGCCCGATAGCAACCGTCAGCACCAGCATCATGCCACACAGCCAGCGCGTTGTTTTAATGGCGGTTTGCGACCCGACGACAAGCGCGATAAGCGGCATGAGAAAGAGCCAAATACGGCCGACTTCACCCCGCGTTGAGCCAGATAAATCGAGAAAAAGCAGCAGCGCAACCAGTGTAACTGACAAAATCATGATCCAGCCGATGCGGTTACGAAAAGCACGGCGCATGGCAGGAAAAAAGAGCAGTACGAGCGGCATTCCGGCAAAGAAAAACAAATCGACGAGGTTGCCCCACACCCACCAATCGTAGCGGCGTATCGTTGTCACCAATTCGTAATGTTGGGCGAGCGCCGTGGTAATGATCGCCATCGGAGAGACTCCCCAGCCGACCCAGTAGATGAGCCAAAGCGACAGGCAGCCGAGGGCAAAAGCGGCCGTGTCACTGACAAATCGCCACCCGCCCAGCATCGCTCGTGTGATAAGCAACATCGCCCCCACCGGCAGCGCAATGACGGCGTTGCCAATCGTCATCATGGTAGCGGCCGAGAGCAGCAGTCCACTGAAAAAAGCTGGCAAAGGGGTGGCGGTGCGCGTCAATAGCCAGAGCGCAAGGAGGGCGAACAACGGAAATATCTGATCGACTTTGGGCGCGAACAGGAGCAGCGCGGGAATGGTGGCGACGAGCGCGGCCGTAGCGTGGGCAGCGCCTGGCTGGAAACGGCCGACCAGTACATACGCCACCGGCACACACAACGCGCCCAGCAACAAGGGCAGCCATGCCCAGACCGCCAGCGCAACGGCCGTGCCTGCCCCTTTGCCATACAGCCACAAATCGACACACCGTTGGGCTAAAAGTGCGTCATTGTCTGTCCATTTATCGGCCGCTTCTATCGTCAGCCAATTGAGCAAGATCAAGCCCGGTGGATGGGTGCGTGCGTGTTCCGAGTCGAAGGCAGGCATGAGGGCGGGATAGTCACGCAGGGTGGTGTCGATGTCGTCGATGTGCGCGGCCGTCCAAAAATAGCCACTGGCAAGCGGGGAAAGGGTGCGATCTAGCAGTTCGGCAGAGACCGCTTCGGGCAATGTGCGCCAGGGGCGGGCGATGTCGGCCGCGACGATGCCGATTTGTAGTCCGATATGGGTGATGACGAGCAATGTCAGTGCGAGTTTGGTGTGTTTTTTCGAGAGGAGAAGGGCGAGGGCGAGGGCGTGAAGGAGCGCGGCACAGATCGGCCGCCACCAACTGTTGAGCGGCCGTAGTTGGTACGGCCAATGCCATTCGCTGGTGTCGGGGGCAGGCCCGCGCAAGACGGGCAGCCAGTCACCCATGATCAAGAGGGTGAGCAGGATAGTGAGGATGCCGAGAGCAGGAATGACGCGCCGTTGCATGGCACGAACGATAATCAATTGTGGAATGAGATGCAACGTTAGGCGATAGTTGTGAGGGGAATCCGGCCGCCCTTTGCCGCGCTGATGACGATATGCCCGACAGCGTAACGGCGTTGCCGCCAGATGCCTGTGCGTGTTAGCTGACCGCCCAGCTTGCTAACGGCAACATTTTCCCACCCTGTGTACTGCAACAAACCAGATAGCGCATCGGCCGGAGCTTCCCAGAGAGGCAGTTTTTGGGCAGTGTGCCAGTAGGTGTCTGTGCCGGGGGTGCGCTGGGCGGCACGGTAGCGACGGAGGGCGGCGCGGTCGGTGGGATCGTCGGCGATGATGAGTAGTCGGCCGCCCGGTTTGAGGACACGCGCCCACGCGGTGAGGGCTTTTTTGGGGTCGCTGATTTCGTGCAGCGCGGTGAGAACAGTGACGACATCGAAGGTCGCATCGGGGAAAACAACGCTGTCTGGAGCAGATCGAATGAAGCGGCAATTGAGCTTGGCTTCGGCCGCACGTTGCGTAGCGACAGCAAGCAAACCGTCTGATTGGTCGATGCCAGTGACAGTGTGGCGCATGTGTGCCATCAGCATCGCCATCGCCCCGGTGCGCGTATTCACATCCAAAATTTTGAGGTGGCGCACACTATCGAGTTGACGGCGTAATACGTCTTGCCATGCCAGTTTGTCGGTGACGGTCATGGCACCGGCACGGGCGGCCGCTTGCTGGACGGCCGTGCCTGTTTGCCAATAATTTTCGATGATCTGTGCTTCGTTCATGTGTGTTGGTATGTGGGGCGTAGGGACACGATGAATCGTGTCCCTACCCACTATTCCTGTTATTCGTGGTCGAGGAACAGCGTCGGATTTTCTCGAATAAACGCCATTTCTTGTTCGTGCAGGGCAAAGAAATCGAACTCTGAAAATTGATCATCTAAATCACTGAGCGTATCGACGAGTGGGTCTGTGACATCAAACCCCTGCTCTTCTGCTTGCTCGTTGTTCAGTGCCACGGCCGTGGGGTGGGCTTTTTCCAAAATGGCGACGAGTTCTGGTACATCGAGCAAACGAAAACCGGCGGCCGCGAGTTCGAGAAAACGGGCATCTTGTGCCACTATTTGCGTCGCAAACGTCTCTAGTCCATCCATTTTAATCGTGCCGATAGCGCGAGTGGTGATCAGCAAAGCGCGTTGGCCTTCTGGCAGCGTGAGCATCACGTCAATTTCGTCTGTCAGCGTCGCTTCTTCTGGGTTTGTCACCCATTTCATCAAATTGGATTGGGCATGGTTGACCAATGTGGCGACCAGGGCGTGATCGTCTACGGCCGCCAATGTTTCGGCCGTCATCGCGGTCGTGTATCCGGCTTCTATCACGTCTGCATCGCTGGGTTCAGGTGGCTTGGGTGGCTCAAATTGGGTCATCATATCGCCCATCATGCGCTCTAGGCCACCCCCGCCAAACAGACGGGTTAGTTGGCTCATGCCGCCGCCGCTCATCAGCGATTCTATATCGAGATCGCCCATTTCTCCGGCCGCGCCGTCACCCATCCCCATCTGCTTGAGCAAATCGGCCGGATCAAAGCCAGCGTCGCCGCCGCCCATCATCGCCGCCATCATCTTTTCCATTTCCTCTGGGGATGGCATCCCAGGCATTGCGTTTTCGTTTTTGTCCGTCATCGTCTTATCTCACTCAATAAAAGCTCCGGTGCGGGATTAATCCCGCACCTGTCTGGCAGAAAACCCGTTAAAAACGGGTTGTTGCCTATGCTTACACATCCCCGAACCCGTTTCAACGGGTTTTCCCTGTGCCGAAAGGCACAAAAACAGCCCGTGTGCTTCAGCTCCGGGCGAAACCGAAGCAACAATTCGTCAGAAAATGCCTAATCTAGCCCAATCGCACCTTTGAACTGATCCCAGAACCCGCCTTCTTTTTGGGCGCGTACCGTCGTTTCTTCGAGCGTCGGGGCGAGTTCTTCAAACAGTTTGCGCTGCTCGTCGGTCAGCCTTTTCGGCACGATGACCGATGCCATGATCAATTGGTCGCCCCGTGCATTGCGCCGCAAGTATGGCACACCTTTGCCGCGCAAACGGAACAGATCGCCCGGTTGTGTCCCGGCCGGAATGGTCAGCTCATGCTCGTCGCCGCTCACCGTCGGGATCATCACTTTATCGCCCAACGTCGCCTGTGCGATATTGATTTTCAGATCGAGCAAAACATCGTTTTCCTGCCGTTGGAAATACTCATGCGGCTGGACGCGCAACCGTACATACAGATCGCCAGCCGGGCCATTGTGTGTACCGGGCGCACCTTCACCTGTTAGGCGTACTTGTGTACCGGTATCAACCCCGGCCGGAATTTTGACTGTCAGATCGCGGGTGCTGTTGACCTGTTTGCGGCCGTTGCACGTTCCGCACGGTGTCTCAACTGTTTCCCCCGCGCCCTCACACGTTGGGCAAGTCGCCACATTGACAAACTGACCCAAAATCGACTGCTGTACCCGTCGTACCTCGCCTGCGCCCTCACACTGTGGACACGTCACTGGGTCAGTGCCTTGCTGTGCGCCCGATCCGTTGCAATCGCCACACGTTTCCGGCCGGGTCAGCGTAATTTTTTTGTCGATGCCAAAAACAGCTTCTTCAAACTCAACCGTCAGGTCATAGCGTAGATCAGCCCCTTTGCGCGGGCCCTGCCGCCGTCGGCCGCGGCCGCCACCCCCAAACGTGTTAAAAATACCTTCAAAAATATCGCTCAGATCGATGTCTTGGAAACCAGTGCCACCGCCTGTATTGCCCATGCCATCGAAGGCTGAATGGCCGAAACGATCATACGCCGCCCGTTTTTGCGAATCAGACAGAATTTCATACGCTTCTGCCATTTCCTTGAATATCTCTTCCGCGCCCGGATCGCTGTTTGCATCGGGGTGATATTGACGCGCCTTCTTGCGGAACGCTTTTTTCAGGTCATCGGCCGAAGCATTGCGCGCCACGCCCAGGAGTTCGTAATAATCTTTCTTTGCCATACTGTAAACACAAAAACCCCGGCCGCAAAAAAGCGCCCGGGGTCATCACTTTTAGAGCGGTTGTTTACTCTTCTGTAAACTCACCGTCAACCACATCATCGTCTTCTGGGGCTGTACTGCCCGGTGCGCCGCCGCCAAATGGGTCTGCGCCTGCGCCGGGGGCTGCGCCACCCGCTTGCTCGTACATCGCTTGTCCCGCTTGTTGCAGTGCATTGTTCAGGCTGTCCACGGCCGCATTGATACCAGCCACGTCGCTACTGTTCATCACCGCTTTGACCGCGTCGATTTCACCTTGCAGCGTTTGCTTCGTCGCTTCGGGCAACTGTTCGCCACTCTCAGTCAAGAATTTCTCAGCACCATATACGGCACTGTCGGCCGTATTGTGCGCCTCAACTGCTTCTTTGCGCGTCGCATCTTCGGCTGCAAATTGCTGCGCTTCGTTGACCATGCGCTCGATCTCGTCATCTTGCAAACCACTAGACGGGATGATCTGCATCTGCTGTTCGCGGTTAGTCGCTTTGTCTTTTGCGCTCACATTGAGAATGCCGTCCGCGTTAATATCGAACGTCACTTCTACCTGTGGTACACCACGCGGGGCTGGCGGAATGCCATCCAAAATAAAGCGGCCGAGGCTCTTGTTATCGGCCGCCATCGGGCGTTCGCCCTGCGTCACATGAATTTCAACCTGTGTCTGGTTCGGCGCGGCCGTGCTAAATACTTGGCTCTTGCGCGTCGGAATCGTCGTGTTGCGGTCGATCAATGAAGTCGATACACCACCCAACGTTTCGATACCCAATGTCAACGGTGTCACATCAAGCAACAGCACGTCTTTCACATCACCACCGAGAACACCGGCCTGAATCGCCGCGCCTAAGCCGACCACTTCATCTGGATTGACACCTTTGTGCGGTGCTTTGCCAAAGAACTTCTCGACGGCCGCCTGAATAGCAGGGGTGCGCGTCATACCACCGACCAAGACGACCTGTGTGATGTCGCTCTTGCTCAAGCCAGCATCTTTCAGCGCTTTTTGGCATGGTTCCATCGTCCGTGCGACCAAATCGGCCGTCAGTTGCTCCAGTTTCGAGCGTGACAGCGTATAGTTCAAATGCTTCGGGCCACTCGCATCGGCCGTGATAAATGGTAAGTTTAGCTCTGTCTGCATCGCGCTCGATAGCTCGATTTTCGCTTTTTCAGACGCTTCACGCAGCCGTTGCAGTGCTTGACGATCACCCCGCAGGTCGATTCCATTTTCCGCTTGGAACTGATCGGCCGCCCAGTTGACAATCGCAATATCAAAGTCATCGCCACCCAAGAACGTATCGCCGTTGGTCGCTTTCACTTCAAACACGCCGTCGCCCACTTCCAAAATAGAAATGTCGAACGTACCACCACCGAGGTCATACACCGCGATAATTTCATCTGTATCTTTGCCCAATCCATACGCCAAAGAAGACGCGGTCGGCTCATTGATAATGCGTAGCACTTCCAGACCGGCGATCTTACCCGCGTCCTTCGTCGCTTGCCGTTGGCTGTCATTGAAGTACGCTGGCACCGTGATCACCGCTTGTGTCACCGGCTGACCAAGATACGATTCTGCATCTTGCTTGATCTTCTGCAAGATCATGGCAGATACTTCTGGCGGCGAATAATCGCGCTCGCCCATCTTGACGCGCACGTCACCGTTTGGTGCTTTGACGACGTTGTAAGGGACAAACTTGATCCCTTTTTGTACCATCGGGCTATCAAATTTTTGTCCCATGAACCGCTTCACAGAGAAGACGGTGTTCTCAGGATTGACAACGGCTTGGCGCTTTGCCAGCAGCCCGACGAGCCGCTCGTCGTTTTTTGGATTAATGGCAACCACCGACGGAAACAGTCGATTACCTTCTGCACTTGGAATAACAACCGGTTCGCCACCTTCCATGACGGCCGCGACCGAGTTCGTTGTTCCTAAGTCAATACCTATAATTTTACCCATGTTTGTTTAACTCCTATCATTGTGAACATGTGGCAGCCGCCAGCAATGTTCCCTTGTAAGTGATTTTGTCCGGATCGGCCGCTCCGGTATATCTTTCTATTCAGCATGACCTGTATCACGTCTCCGTGATGTATCTTCAAGTTTTTGGATTAATCCAAGCCAGCCCGTTCCCGTTCTGAATGGGAACCCCGGTTGACCACGTTCAGCACCTAAATGCCGAACAGCAAATCCTTTTTTGCCAAGCAATCTCGGCAAAAATCCCCGTATTTGAACACCAGCAAACCGTCCGATCAATATCGTTTCCTGCGTGCCTGATGCGCGAACATCAAAATAGGCAAGACCGACGGCACTCCCTTGCAAATCAATTCTGATCCGCGAGTCCGTGTCATTGAGGGCCACTGGTTCATGCATCGTTTCAAAAACATGAATACCATGTGTGACAGGATAGAAATCATATGTGATCGTCCCATTCGACAGTTCGATCCGGTTTGTATACCGACCATGTTTCCACCAATCCCACGAGCCACG
Organism: uncultured Anaerolineae bacterium; assembly: GCA_937949915.1. Lineage (GTDB taxonomy): Bacteria > Chloroflexota > Anaerolineae > Promineifilales > Promineifilaceae > CALECP01. The sequence goes on along the minus strand of CALECP010000201.1, from coordinate 6,644 downwards.
TAATTCACGAATAACCGTATCCGGCGTTGCGCCGATAATCGCCCGTGTTTCGCAGTAGATACCATCGTCGAGCAAGCAATAACGCTGCTTAAATCTGCTATCGCTATACACGTTGATCCAATGTTGACCTTTATCAAAAATTTCTTCCTGATACTCAGAAAACATTACTGCACTACTTTCATCAATCACGCAATCACGCTCACACAGACCAAGTTACCATCAGGCGGCTACGACAACAACTGCGGGGCGAATAATACGCTCTCCGATCTTGTAACCTGCCTGGAATTGTTTGATAACTATGCCGCTTTCGTGTTCGTCGCTCTCTTCGCTCATAATCGCTTGATGGAACGACGGGTCAAATTCTTCGCCTACGGCCGCCACTTGTTCCAGCCCGATCTTTTCGATGATCGTGCCTAATTTGCGCGGCAGCAAAGCCAGCCCTTTGTACCAATCATCGGCGGCAATCGCGTCTGGCACACTGTCCATCGCCAGCGCAAAGTCGTCCAAAAGGGGCAACAGTTCGGTGGCGATATTGACACGGGCGTTGGTGTACATATCTGTTTCGAGCTTGCTAAAGCGTTTGCGGATGTTGTCCGTCTCTGCCATCGCACGCTTCCAACCATCGAGATATTCGGCCGCTTGCGCTTCAGACGCAGCCAGCTTTTCTTCGATGGTCAGTTCGGTCAATTCGGTTTCTTCTTCAGGCTGGTCACTCTCTTCCAGTTCGGCCGCATCCACGACCTCACCTTCCAAAACTGCATCAACCACGTCTTCGTTCTCTTTATCGTCTGACACTGAAAACCTCGTTAGGTTATAGCTGTTAGCGGTTAGTTGTTAGCCACTTCTTCCGCATAATAGTCATTGACAAGATTGCTCATAATATCCGATACATAACGCACGGCCGAAATGTTCCGGCCGTAAGGCATTCGCATCGAACCCACGACAGCAACCTCACCTTCTAGCTCATCATTAACGCCATAACGCGCCAAAATGATCGAGCAATGTTTCAAATCTTCCCAGCGACCTTCGCCGCCGATTACCACCTGCACCCCACTCTCTTCTTCCGACTCCAAAAAATCGGAAACAATATCAGTGACGCGGCTGTGTTCTTCTAATAAAGGGACAGCGCGGCGCGTTCCCGCATCCTCTAGCAAATTGGCGATGCCATCCCGATAGATTTGGTTAACCGCCTTCGCGTCTAACCGTCGCATCGTGCCGATCACAAGACGGATTACATCTTGTTCTAACTCATCTAGTTGGCTAAAGTGTGCTTCGATTTCATCTAAATTTGAGCCATCGAACAATTTGTTCAAACGCTCGGTTGCGCTGCTCAAGCGTTGTTGGGGCAATGGCGTTGCCAGCGTCAGCATCTGCTGTTTGACAATACCGCCATACAACACAATGATCATCAGCACTTGGCGGTCGCGCACTGCGATCAGTTGCACGTGCTGAAAACGGCTAAATTTAGAGCGCGGAGAGGTGACAAAGCTCGCTCCCTGCGATGTCTGTGCCAGCACGGCCGCCGCCAAACGCATCCATTGATCCATTTCGATACGCGCCTGGTGAAATTGATGGCTGATCGTCTTTTGCTCAAAGACAGGCAACTGAAAATCATCGATCAAGCGTTGTACAAAGAAACGATACCCTACTTCGGTCGGCACACGGCCGCCCGACGTATGGGGCTGCATGATGTACCCCTTTTCGCTCAGGGCAAACATCTCATTGCGTACTGTTGCCGAGCTTACATTGAGGCTATACCGCTTAACCAGCGTATTAGAGCCGACGGGGCTACCGTCCTCAATATAGCTGCGGACAACTAAGCCGAGAATGTGTCGCTGACGTTCTGATAGTGGCAAAAACAACTGTGCTTCTCCGTATTTAGCACTCTCGTCATTTGAGTGCTAATGGACTTCTACTCATATCGTAACATGGGGGTATAGGTGGGTCAAATATGAAGAAAGTTAACAAATGCGGAGCGGTAAGGGGTACATGATTTGCAAACGTGCCTATCCCCTGACTCTGTAGCAGGAGGGCAACACGCTCACACCTACCAATTGGTATCAAACGAGGGGCGTAATAGGCGAAAAAGCAAGGTGATATGGTGGACGAATAACGGCCGTAAGCAGGCGATTATCCCGCATTCATCGTTGAGCGGGTGGCGGGAATGATTGTTTGAAAGTGAACGCGGCCGCACTGACCCCATGCTCGCGTAAATAGTCGAGTTTGGCTATCGCATCCCCCAGCGTCGGCCGTTGCCCGGCCGGAAGCCACCACAACACCATAATCGGCTCAGTCGGCCGTTCAAACCAATCCCCCCGTTGCCGAAACGCCCCCACATGATCGCTGTAATACGTGTACTGATGCAAATGTTCAAGCGACTGCCACACAGACAAGTTGGTGATCAATGTGTCATCCTCATACGGCCGATCTGTTGTCGAATCATTCGTGTCGGCCGATACATACCGCCACACAAAGCCCTCCGACTGCTCCGCCAACGCATTGAGCGTATCCAACTGCCCCATAAACCCCGCCATCTGTGGCGAATCGAGCGGCGCAAGCATCCGGGCGATATTGAACTGTGCAAGATGATAAACTGTCATATCCTAACACCTTTGCCTCTAGCATAAATCCTAACTTCTCGGTTTTTTGCCTTTTCTCTTACTAGACGACCGCTTCGATTTTGGCTTGTCGTCCTTGCTCGGCCGTTTCTTGCCCTCTCCCTTTTTGCTCTGCTTCTTCATACCAATGTGATAATCAGCCATCAGCATCGTCAGCAAATAAAATTCGTCACCTGTCATCGCCAACTGTTCCACCATCGCCTCAAAACGGGCGATCCGTTGCAGGCGCATCGTATCTTTGTCATGCAACGATTGCGCCAACGACAGCGCGATTTGCTGTACACCGTCTGCATCGAGTGCGGCCGGCAGCGCATCGGGAATTTTGTCTGTCTCATCGCGCAGCAACAATTGATAGAAATCATCGAGCAACATCGCCATCGCCCGAATGCCCCCGCCATCCATCGTCATCTGCTCTACCATCGGCTCGTACTGCATCATCGCTTCGTTAAATGCGTCAGATCGCTGCCGTTTCGACTGCTTCAGGGCGACTTCTACACGCCGCGTGACAACGGCCGTCACCTCGTCCGATTGTGGCAAAGGAGGCGTTTCCATCGTCACGCCATACGTCCGCATCACCTTGCTCATCCGCAATTTGTCCATCGTTTCTACGAGGATGATCGCCGTTCCCGTTGCCCCCGCCCGTCCTGTCCGGCCGGAACGATGCACATACGCTTCTGGGTCTTCTGGCACTTCATATTGAAACACATGAGACAGCTCATTGATGTCGATCCCACGCGCCGCCACATCGGTCGCTACCAGCAGGCGCAAATTGCCACTACGAATCCGGCCGAGCACCCGCTCCCGCGCCCGTTGTGCCAAATCACCACTCAGCTGATCCGCATCATACCCATAGCGCGTCAGCACCTCCGTCACATAATTCACTTTCGCACGAGAATTGCAAAATATCAGTGCCGACTGTGGATTCTCCATCTCGATCAAATTGACCAGCACCCGATCTTTCTCCATGTGATCCATGTCGTACCGCACATGCGAAATGGCGTGAACATGCACACTATCGCTGCTCAGGCTAATCGTCACCGGATCATCCAGAAAATCGTTTGCCAAGCGCATCACATACGGCGGAAACGTAGCCGAGAACATCACTGTGTTCACATGCTCGTCCGGCATATAGGTCAGCACCATTTTCATGTCCTGATAAAAGCCAACTGACAACATGCGATCTGCCTCATCCAGCACCAACAAGCGCAATTTATCCAATGGCAGATTGCCTTGCCCCAGATGATCCAGCACACGGCCGGGCGTACCGACGACGAGATGTGCGCCTTTTCGGAATGCAGATAGCTGTTGCCGGTATGGCACACCACCATAGACAGTGACGACCCGAATGCCCATATCGCCAGCGAGTGTCCGCGCCTGTTCAGCGATCTGGTTCGCAAGTTCGCGTGTCGGTGTCAGGATCAATGTTTGGCAGCTATTTTCGGCCGGATCGATCCGATCAATCGCAGGCAACAAAAAGCCCCCCGTTTTGCCACTACCGGTGCGCGACTGCACCATCAGGTCACGTCGCTCCAGCAAATAAGGCACAGATTGCGCCTGTACCGGCATCAGCGATGGCCAATTGGCACGGCCGACCGCCTCTTGCAAATGCGTTGGCAACTCTGCCAATGTAATTGTCTTGTGTTCTTGTGTTGTTGAGTCTGTTTTATCGTTATTCACGTTTACCTATTGCGATAGTTAGCTTGCGCTGGTTAGCCCCGCGATGTTATTTTGTGACATTGTTTATATTGTAATTGTAGTTGTCTTTTCCGCTATGCCCCACACATTGACAAAACGAATGATAGTAGATGGCATGGGGAATGCCAAATCTTGAGCGCACGAGCAACCCTATCAACACAATCTGAGTATAATCTGACCATGTATCTTATCCGCAAACAGTTCTCTTTTTCAGCGAGTCACCAACTGGTCAACCTTCCGGCCGATCATCCTTGTACACGCTTGCACGGTCACAACTACATCGTCGAAATCGTCCTCCGCGCTGGTCAAGTCGATGCGCGAGGATTCGTTGTCGATTATCTCGATCTCAAGCCATTCAAAACATACATTGACGACGAGATCGACCATCGCCATCTCAATGATTTGTTCGACTTCCAGACGAGCGCAGAAAACCTAGCCAAGCATCTGTTCGATTGGGCGCGATTGCGCTGGCCGCAGGTGGTAGCGGTGCGCGTCAGCGAGACACCAAAGACATGGGCGGCGTATTGGGATGAACGGTATGTGAATATCGACCAATAAGACAAACAGTAGGGCAAACGGTTATAGTACGATTAGATTATAGGTACAGGATGAGATTAAAAGGAAAGGTTATGTTGTTAAAAAGAATTGTGATCGTTGCTGCTATTTGTTTTTTTCTGAACGGTGCGCTGGCACGGCCGAGCGCGGCCGAAAGCTGGCAACAAAAAGTTGATCCCGCCCTGTTAGATTTAGATGAAACGCAATTGATTCCGAACGGCTTTCTCGTGATATTAGAGTCCCAGGCAGATGTGAGCGGCGCGGCCGATTTAGCGACGAAAGAAGCGAAAGGGCAATATGTATACGGTCAGCTACGGGCGCACGCCACGCTGGAACAAGCAGCCATTCGCACGACGCTCGATTTTGCAGGGGTCAGTTATCGGCCGTACTGGATCGCCAATATGATCTGGGTGTACGATGTCACTCCCGCGCTTGTCTCCGTATTGGGACAGCGTACCGATGTCAAACAAATTTATACAAATCCATCCTTTGAAGCAGACAACCCAGACCCAGTTGCCACAACAACACGCCTTGCTCCCGACGCTATCGAATGGAATATCAGCCAGATCAATGCCCCGGCCGTGTGGGATTTGGGCTATACGGGGCAAGGGGTTGTTATCGGTGGACAAGATACAGGCTACCATTGGACACACCCCGCCCTGCAAAATGCGTACCGGGGCTGGGACGGCACAACGGCCGACCACAATTACAATTGGCACGACGCAGTACACGGCGAACATTGGCTGGGGCAACCGGGTAATCCGTGCGGATTTGATGCCATCGAGCCATGCGACGATAGCACACACGGCACACACACGATGGGAACGATGGTGGGCAGTGACCTAGACGTAACAAACCCGACATGGCCAGAAGGGGCAAGCAATGTGGTAGGCGTTGCACCGGGGGCAAAATGGATCGGTTGCCGCAATATGGAGAACAGTTGGGGAACACCGGCCAGTTATTCAGAATGCTTTGAATGGTTTGTTGCGCCGACTGATTTGGCAGGTGAAAATGCAGACCCAACGAAAGCGCCACATGTGATCAATAATTCATGGAGTTGCCCCGACTCAGAGGGGTGTACGGGCTATGACATTATGCAGACGGTGGTCGATAATGTCCGTGCGGCCGGGATTGTCGTGGTGACGGCCGCAGGGAACTCTGGGCCGAATTGTGGCACAGTCAACACACCTGTTGCCATCTATGACAGCAGTTTCAGCGTGGGCGCAACCGACCAACAAGATGAGATCGTTTCGTTTAGCAGTCGCGGCAGTGTCACCATTGATGGCAGCAATCGCTTCAAGCCTGATATTACCGCGCCCGGCCGCTCGGTGCGGTCTACTGTGCCGACTGGCTACGGCAATAGTTCGGGGACGAGCATGGCCGCGCCGCATGTCGCCGGGTTGGTGGCATTATTGATTTCCGTTGAGCCGTCGCTGGCGGGGCAGGTCGAAACGATTGAGCAAATTATTCGTGAGACGGCCGTGCCGATTGCGGCCGATGAAGCGTGTGGTGGCATTCCGGCCGGAGAAACGCCCAACGCAGTTTATGGTGCAGGCCGAATCGATGCCCTAGCGGCCGTTGGCTATTTGCGCGACAACACGGCCGTCCAGCTAACCGACCATCAAACAGGCAACGACGGTCTATCAGTTATACTGCTGCCGATCATGTTGTTGGGCGTTGCAACGCTCAGTTATAAAACAATTGTCAAGAAGTGATGATCCACCGGGAGGGGTTAGGCACAAAAAAGCCCGGTAGGGACACGATGAATCGTGTCCC
>CALECP010000200.1 GCA_937949915.1 uncultured Anaerolineae bacterium | reverse complement strand
AATATCGAGCAAAAAATGGGGGATAGTTTTGACGTGGTGCAGACGTTTCAGGACGGGCAATTTCAGCGTATCTTGCACGATCCGCCTATGTTTAGCCATGCAGGGCAACTGTACTCGGCCGCCTTTTACACCCACCTCCACCGCATTCTCGCGCCCAAAGGAAGCTTGTTTCACTACATCGGCAACCCGGACAGCCACTCTGGGGCGCGTACCACACGGGGCGTGATCGAACGCTTAAAGGCGGTCGGATTTCGGCGCGTCGTGCGACGGCCGCAAGCGTTCGGCGTGGTTGCTGTGCGCTAGACGATTGCGCGTCAGCGGCTGCTGGGGCAAGCGCGTCCAAATCCGCAAATCGCTAACCAGCCACCGAAAAATCGTCATCGCACAGATCGCGCTCAAACTGGCTGGGAGTAAATCGTTGGATAATGGCGCTGTGAGCAGCCATAGAAGCGCGGTTGATACGAGCATGAGCGCATTGTTAAGCCCCCAATAGCGTACAAATCGCCAGCGCGGATCGTTCACAAGCCGCCGATCATCAAACGCCCACCACTCAACCGGAAACCAATTGCCCAAGATCGTCGTCTCGCTGGCTACGACAAACGCCAGCAATGGATGCCAGCCAAACAGTTGCGTGAACAGAAAGAGCAGGGCGGTATGATTGAGCAAGCCGACCAGACCGATCAACAGAAAGCGGATCAAGTATGAATCGGCCGAATAGCGCAACTTCGCGTAGTGACGAAGGAGGCGCACCACCTCATACGCACTCGCCTTGCTGCGGCCGTCATGCCGCTCCCCAAAACTAAACGGCAACTCGACGATCCGCATCTTGGGACTACGCACCACGATCTCCAGCAATATCTTGAACCCATCTGGCTGCAACGTCTCCCAGTTGACCGCCCCGTTGCGAATCAAAAATAGCCCCGTTAATGGATCGCTGATCTGCCGCAAGCGCATCGGGAATGCCAGCTTGGTTGTCCACGCCAGCACGTGCGAGACGATGTTGCGCCGTTTGCTCAGGCCGTGCATGTCCCCACCCGAAATCAAACGCGACCCGATCACGAGATCGGCCGCGTCATCCTCCGCTTTTTGCAGCATCGCCGCCACCATAGCAGGGGGGTGCTGCAAGTCGGCATCCATCACACACAGCCAGGGTGATTGCGCGGCCCGAAACCCTTCGATAACCGCGCCGCCCAGCCCATTGGCACGACGCTCTGGCGGCCGTGCGATCAGCGTGATCGCCATCGTCGAATCCAGCGCCTGGATGACGGCCGGGGTCTCATCATCACTATCGTCTACAAAGATAATTTCGGCCGCGACCCCCGCCAACGCCGCCTCTAGCCCCGCCACCAGACGCGCCACATTCCCCGCCTCATTGCGCGTCGGCACAATCACCGAGAGCGTCGTCTGGTTGCGACTCATTGCAGAAGAAGTATCGTCTATCATGCGCGTGTGCATGAATCGTTGCCAGATAGCGTTATTTTCTGGTGTTCCATTCAGGTTGTAGGGAATGTATGAGCGGATTTTCCGCACCTTTGATCAAATCTATCTGCAAATCCCCCAACGAAAGTTGCTGTTTGGGCTGCCATGCAAAAATGTTGACGATGCGTTGCTGTTCAAGCAACGCTTTGATCGCTGTGGTAATGCGTTCATTTGTCCCAGCTCCCTGCATTCCTTGATAGCGATTCATGCGCTGGCGTAAGGTTGTGTGTGGGCTTTCACAAATGCCGATGTATTTGATCGTTTTTTCTACTACAAAAGCGTAGACGACCCGTTCGGCCGCATAATGATCGATTTGAAAACGGACACCGCTTTTGAGGGTGTCGTCTAGTAGGCAACGGCCGACATGCTCAAACCGCGAGTCAAATAAATCATTGGGTGTTGCCAAGCTGTTCTGCTGATTGTGTCTAAATGCCATCGCATTTTGGCTGATCGTTTCGATAGCGTCATCTTTCCACAATTCCCGTTGCCAAACGGTGTAATCAAATGGCTCTCGTTGACTCAGCGCCACAAAACGCTCTGCCTCGACGACACCCAAATGTTGTGTCAATATCGCAAATCCTTTTACTCTTATTTCGGTGTCTGTAATCATTTCTCAAACTCCTTGATGAAGCCTATCGGGTCGATGATCTTTATGTTGTGAACTAGAGTCGATTTATTTAATATCCTATCGTCTGTTGTTAGAAAATAGGCGCATTGGGCTGCAATTGCACATGAGATATGGGTGGCATCTTTGCTTCGTAACCCTATCGTTTTTAACTGTTTTGCATATTGAACAATATGATCAGTTGCGTCGAGATCGATAATAGAGCGTGCTTGCCATTGTGCAATTGCTGTTCTTTTGGCTTCAAATGGATTCATTGCATTTTCGTATGCCAGAATATAAGACCATACCAATTCAACTTGGTGTGCCAAAACATACTCTTGTACGCGCATTTTTGCTTCAGCCTCTAGCTTGATTCGCAATTGAGATTGATCATCATACGGCCGATTGAAACAGCAATTATCCAAATAGATTCTTAGCATATCATTTGATTCTATGTACAACGCATGTTGAATGCAATTTTGACCGCGAATCTGAGCGCATTCAAACCCCACGCCCACCAAATCAAGCCTCACATTCCAGCAAACGCGATGTAATTATGTAACAAAGTCAAGTGCAAAAAAAAGCCCGCGAGAATGACTTCTCACGGGCAAACGAAGCGATGATTAGGTCATCGCTTTTTTGTTGTTCAGGATGTTATTCTACTTCGACCGTGATCGCCGCGAGGAAGCGGTCGCCGTCGTCAATCGTTTCAGTGCTGATGTAGTTGACATAAGGCTCTAGGAACAAGGAGAAGCGCGTGTCGCCGGTGATACCAAAGGTGAGCGAATCTTCACCCTTTAGACCGAGACGGTCGCCCGATCCTGCACCACGCTCCATGTAAAGCTCTTTGATGCAATACACTTCCCACGAAATAACAGCATCTTCGCCGTTTGCTACGGTGTAATCTTCCGCCTCAAACTTTTCGATGTAGGGGTCTTTACACGAGTCGCCAGTCGGTGGGCCATTGACCACTTCGACCGTGCGTGAATACAACACTTCGTCGCCGTCACTTTCAGTTACATACAGCAAATACTCTGTATCGACACTCGGACAAACAGGCACAACCATTGCTTCATCGCCATCTTGGCCTTGCGTTGCAATCGGGTCGAATCCTTTTGCCAGTACGACGCGCACAGCATTGATGCCGGTCAAGTTCCATGACAAGTTAGGGCAATCACCCACTGAAATAGAATCATCATCTACGGTGAAGACATCGCTGACAATGCCGCCACTGGCACCGCCGCCAACAACCACTTGGACTGCGTTGCTGGGGAAGCTGATGACTGATTTATTGGATGAGATGCGCTCGTTGGTAAAGACGCGATAGTAATATGTACCAGAGCTTTTGTTGTCGATGTCATGCGATGTGCTGGTGAAGTTACCCACTTGGGTGACTGTCCCGGCCGCAAAGTTGGCATCGGTTGATTCTTCGAGCAGGTACGAGATAGTGCCGCCGTTTTCTGGGTCTTCGGCCGTCCATGATAGCGTGTAATCGTTGTTGCTATCTTTTGAAACTTCCAAGAATGGAGCTTCGGGTTGTGGAGGATAGTTTTTGTAGACAACGGGCAAATAAATGACGTTGCCTGAACCGCCACCACCTGCACCGACTTCGATTTGTGTCGAACGGGCGAGTGTGTTGCCGCTTTCGTCTGTGATCTCTAGGTCGATAGTCGGTTTTGTGCCTTCCGGTACATCGGCCGCCAAGATAGCACTGACCGACAACAGATCGCTATCGGTATTGTCGAAGGCGATGAAGTCGGCCGTCACTGTATTGCCATTGATCGCAATGCCAGCGTTGCCAACAGTGATGCGGTCGTTGGGTCTATCGATCTGGGTTGCGCCTGTGACAGTGAAAATCGAGGGAACAGTTACTTCCATCATGCCATTGATGTTGTCATCGCTGCCATTGGCCAGCCGCACGATAAAGTTGACGGTGCCTTCGGGCGAAACATAAGCGCGTGATGCACGAATTTCTGACTCTTTTAAGGGGCCTGCCAGATCAATCGTGACTGTTGCTTCTTCTGATGTCGCTTGGCTCAGGGTCGCAGCCACTTCGGCCGTTGCCGGACTGCCCACTTCGCTGCCGTCCACTAAAGCGGCCGCCAACGTGGCTGCATACGTGATGGTGGCAGACGCGCCTTTGTCCATCGTCGCCGTCCATGCCAATGTACCAGCATCTGATCCTGTGAAAGATGAGCCTGTCACCATCGTGGCATCTACGGCCGCGCTGGCAGAAGCGACATCCATTGTCAGACCGATGTGCAGATCATCAGAAACGGTGACGGTTGCACTATTATCGCCCGTGTAGACGACAACAAGGGTGTAGGTAACAACATCGTCAGGGCGTGCCGTTGTTGAGGAAACTGACTTGGTAATCGAAACATCGGCTACTTCGTTTTCAGCACGAACAGCCAATGTTGCAAACACGGTCAATAACAAAATCAGAGAGGCGGCCGCAAGTGCGAACCAGCGCGTGGCAATTTTTTGCCCAGTAAATCGTTCAGTATTCATAGTTTCTCCTTATTAATGAACGGTATGCTTCTACTTGAAGCGTGTAAAAAGCGTGCACAACAAGTCGGGTTTATAGTCGATTGGGCGTTATTTTTCAAATCGAATGACTGAAATGTGAAGCCAACTACCCACCGATTGCCATACGATCAATTATTTGCCGACTATTTGCATAATATGGTCGGCCGTCCCGGCCGCTGTCAGCGCGGTTGTATCAACCACAATGCCTAGATCACCCCGTTTGGCATTCTCTGTTTGAATGGCGAGCAATTGCCGAAAGCGCGTGAGATACCATGCTAGATCGTCGCCCTGTTCCCGGCCGCGAATCCGTTGCTCGATCACACTTTCATCTGCTATCAGGCGAAAGGTATAGACCGGATTATTGAGCAGGGCAAGACGGCCGACCAGATCGGCCAACGCTTCCGGCCGTTCAAACACATAATTGATCACAAAATGACTGTATTGCCCCTCTTGCTGATGAAAAGCGACCAAATGGTGCAGCGTCTTGCGAAGATAGGCAGGGCGCGATTTATCTTCATCCCAGCCCGGATGAAACGCACCGATGTAATCACCGTCTAGCATCACCGCCCGGTCAAAGCGGCCGAGCAATTCCCATGCCAATGTTGTTTTGCCGATGCCACACGGACCGTTGATGATGATAACCATATTTAGTCACCGTTATCGACTACAGAATCAAGGAACGCATCAATCGTTGCAACTGTTTTTTCAAACGGCCGCCCACGACTAAGAATATGACTACCGCCCTCGATTTGTTGCCATTGCAGGTGTGAAATTTGCTCCATTAACGTAAGCACAACATCATCCGCCACTAAACTGCCTAGTACACATTGGCTTAAATGAACATGCGATATAATAGTTGCATGATGATTAAATCAAAGGGTCGATACCCAACCGAGATCGCAGCAACTGAATTGCAAAAACAGCTATTGGAACAAATCGCTCAAGGGAGACAACT
>CALECP010000199.1 GCA_937949915.1 uncultured Anaerolineae bacterium | reverse complement strand
CAGGGGATGAGGTTACCACCACCTGTGTCTATTGAAAGCGACAACTGTGTTATCTGAGGGGGAAGCCCGGTCAATCTATTATTAAAGAGAATCAGATCATCAAGCGTGGAAAGATTACCTATTTCCTCAGGGAGCATTGATAGCTGATTATCCCATAATTGCAGCGTCTCTAAATTAGCTAGATCACCGAGTTCTGCTGGAAGGGCGGTTAATTGATTTTGAGCTAATCGCAACCAAGTTAGATTGGTTAGACCACCGATTTCCGCAGGTAATGATGTCAATTGATTTTTTGCAGCATAAAGGGAATCAAGGTTATTTAGATCACCGATTTCTGCAGGTAGGGCTGCCAACTGATTTGCTTCAATAGATAGTGAAAGAAGATTAGATAAGTTTCCAATTTCTACCGGTAACATAGTTAGCTGATTTACGGATATATTTAACTGGGTTAGGTTGGTCAGGCTGCCCAATTCGATGGGCAATTCTGTCAATTTATTATTGAATATCGACAATTGCATAAGGCTAGAAAGACCACCAATTTCTGTAGGCAGCGATGTTAATTGATTGCCATCGAGCCTTAACCAAGTTAGATTAGCAAGTGAGCCTATCTCTATGGGTAATCGACTGAGTTGATTGTAGCCTAAATCAAGAAGAATCAAGTTTGTAAGGTTGCCTATTTCTGCTGGCAACGATACCAATTGATTGTTCTCAATTTCCAATTGAGTGAGACTCACTAGATTACCAATCTGTGCTGGTAGTTCAGTCAGATTATTTCCAGATAAATCTAATACTTCGAGCTTGGTTAGTTGACCTATTTCTGCTGGCAATGACGTGAGTTGGCTTTGCTCAAAATATAGCGTAGTAAGATTTGTCAGATCACCGATCTGTGCGGGAAGGTCTCCTTGTGGGGCGTATGTAAGCCTCAAGAAAACAACTTGATTATTATCATCACACTGGATGATCCATGCGTTGAGTTCACAAGGATGTTTGTCAAAGGAATACGTGAAGAAGTTCTCGTTATACATTGTCGTGAAAATAGTAAAAACCGCTTCACATTCGATTTGAGACACTGACTCTATATGATTCGTACAATAATCTTCCTGCGCTATGCTTTGTTGTGACATCTTAATCCAAATAAATAAGCATAGTAATGTGATAGTTGTTATGCTCCATTGCATTTCATCTCGAATTTTCATCTTAATATACTCCTGTATTTATTGCGTAACATATGTAGTTGCCAACACCTTCACCAAATTAGGTATTTTTGAGGTCATCTATTCCTTAAACACCTAATTTCTTGACAAAGGTATTGTACTATGAACACGTTTTTTTGCTGAAAACTAAACAGTCACCAATTTTTGGAACGCTTTTGGCAATTCTATGCTTGCGGCTTTTTATTCCCGTCGTTTCACGCCATAATGTGCCGATGGATGCGCGACGTTCTTTTGATGCGATTTGGATGGTGCAGTTGGTCGCGGCCGTGCGCCGCCTATTGGCGATGGCGATGTGGCAAGAGATCGATGTGTCGGACGAGATCGAAGCGTTTGTTAACGCTCTGGATCGGGTGGTGATCGACTGTCGGCCGCAACCGCCCCATGCGCTGCCTGTCACCAAAATTGCTCGCCGAGCGCTGCGCTATGGGGTGGGCGCGTACGGTACAGGGGTGGCTGATTTGATTCGGCCGCACCTTTCACACCTGCACTGGCAACAAAACGGCAACTACCAAAACGATCCTGCGCTGGCTGCTTTTTTGCCCAACTATGGATACAGTGAATTGATCGGGCCAGATGGCATTTCGCCCAGCGACAGTGTGCGCGTCGGGCTGCTTTTGATGGCGAAAGGGACGACCTATCCGTTTCATGCCCATCCAGCGGCCGAGATTTATTATGTGTTGTCTGGACAAGGGTATTTCAAGAAAGATGCGCGGCCGTGGCGATCTAGCCCCGCCAATCAATTTATTTTGCACGCGCCCTACCAGCCCCACGCCATCGAAACCCGCCAGGAACACCTGCTTGCGCTCTATGTATGGCATGGCGATGTGGGGACGGCCGCCCAATTAACTTGATTGGACGAAGCAACAAAATAAGGATTTAAGAAAAATGATACAAAAGAAAAAGATCAACAAGCTTTATATTATTATTACGATAGTTTTATGTATCGTGATATTGATGCCTCTATTTCTTATAATCGTGTCGCCATTTCTGATGAGGATTAGATTTGCGAATCATACGAAGAGGTATTTTACAGCATTAAGCAATGAGGATTTTGATGAAGCGTCTCAGTATATTTTTAACACAAATATATCAAACGAAAATGTTCAAAAGAGTGTAGATAAATGGATTGATAAATTAGTAGAATTGTCTGATTCTGGGATAGTGGTTGAAGGTGTTGAAAATATAGTAATAGATCGGCATGATACTTGTTATAAAATTCGAGCAGATGTGGTTTTCAACAATGGAGACGATGAGTTTATTTTTAGCACACAAATATTACCAATACCAAACTGTGCAAATGTTTTAACATTTGAAAGATTAGATGTCCCATATTTTTCTAAAGTGGATACACATCAATTTAAGAGTGAAGTAGTTAATGTCTTTTTTCGTAGAGGATTGATTGATCGAGAAGCCTTTGATCAGGCACGTTCCTCACAAATTAATTATGAATTATTATTGACTGATTTTAGATATGATGATCGCATTGATATAAATCAAGTGTTTAATGAAGTGTCTGATCAGATAGATAGTGGAAAAATAAAAGTTGAGCCGGTTATTGATAAAGTGAGTTTTGCGATTTCATCTGATTTAACAAAATGATCCACGCTACTAACTTTTAGCGTTATTCTTTCCCGTTTGATTTTGCTTAAAAATCGCAATTGATTCTCGTTTGTCATTTGGTTATAATGTCCGTTCGTTTTGCATCCGTAGCTCAATTGGCAGAGCAGGCGACTCTTAATCGTCTGGTTATAGGTTCGATTCCTATCGGGTGTACAAATTAGCACAAAGACGATATTTAATTGTTAATGTGCGCGTAAAAAAAACGGTTGTGTCTCTATCAAAAGTGACACAACCGTTTTTTGTTATTATTTCTGCATGGTTGGCTCTTTCGCATCGACTCCCGCCGCGTCAAAGAATCAGTACGCGCCGACCTCATCCGACACACAAGCCAACTGCTCGATTCGGCCGACGAAAGCACCGATGAACACTTCACGACCCACATATAGTCAAAAAAAAAGGTGACGGAAACCCGCCACCTTCATATCAAATCAAACCAAATCAGATCACTTTTGATCAGCCAGCGATCACCATCTGAGCCAATTGGTCGGGATGGTCGGCAACATGCACACCAGCGTCTTTGAGCGCGGCGATCTTGCCTTCGGCCGTCCCCACATTGCCCTCTACGATTGCGCCAGCATGGCCCATCGTCCGGCCGGGAGGGGCGGTGCGTCCCGCGATGAACGCATAGACCGGTTTCGTCACGTTCGCTTTGATGAACGCGGCCGCCTTTTCCTCTGCACCGCCACCGATTTCGCCCATCAGCACGATGCGCTCCGTCTTTGGATCAGCCTCGAACAGCATCAGCGCGTCGATAAAGTCGGTGCCATTGATCGGGTCGCCCCCGATGCCCACACACGTCGATTGACCGACACCAGCGTGAGACAGCGCATACACCACTTCATAGGTCAGTGTGCCTGATTTTGACACCACGCCCACATTGCCCTCTTTGACGATTGAGCCAGAGATGATGCCCATTTTCACCTTCTCGGCCGGAGAGATCAGCCCCGGACAATTCGGCCCCAGCAAACGAACGCCCCGTTTATCGACAAACGTCCGCGCCTTCATCATGTCATGCACCGGAATGTATTCGGTGATGCACACGATCAAGGGGATGCCCGCATCGGCCGCTTCGATAATCGCCCCGGCCGCAAATTTTGGCGGCACGACGATCACGCTGGCGTTTGCGCCTGTCGCTTCGGCCGCTTCGCGCACACTGTTAAAAATCGGTACGCCAAGATGCTCAGTGCCACCTTTGCCCGGTGTCACACCCGCCACTACTTTCGTGCCAAAATCGATCATCTGCTGACCGTGAAATGACCCCTCGCGCCCCGTAAAACCTTGTATCAAAACTTTGGTGTTTTCATCAACTAAAATCGACATGCTTATGCTCCCTTCGCCAATGCAACAGCTTTCTGTGCCGCCTCTTGCAGTGTGACGGCCGTTGCCAACCCATCGACTGCATCGAGCAGCGCACGGCCTTCAACCGCGTTTGTGCCTTCCAAACGAACGACGAACGGTACATCTGTTTCGATGTGATCCATCGCTTCGATAAAGCCACGCGCCACTTCATCACAACGGGTGATACCGCCGAAGATGTTGATCATCACCGCTTCCACTTTCGGGTCGCCCAAAATAATGTTGAGGGCTTGCGTCACCGTTTCCGCCTGTGCGCCACCGCCGATGTCCAGGAAGTTAGCCGGTTCGCCACCGAACAATTTAATGACATCCATCGAAGTCATCGCCAGCCCCGCACCATTGACCATACAGCCGATGTTGCCGTCAAGCTGGATGTAATTGACGCCTGCTTCGGCCGCTTTTTTCTCGTTCTCTGTCAGTTCGCCCGGATCGCGCAGGTCTTCAAATTCAGGATGGCGCAACTTCAAACCGTTATCATCCACGATCATCTTGCCGTCGATAGCACTAAATGAGCCATCACTCTGCACGATCAAGGGGTTGATTTCACACTGCACAGCATCAGTCGCGGTGAAACACTTCCACAATCCTTGCAGCACTTTCCAGAAACCTTTCCATTGTGCTTTTGGCAAACCGATGCGGCTGGCAACATACGTGCCTTGATGCAATTGCAGTCCGATTTCGGGGTCGATATGCACGATCACAATCTTTTCTGGTGTGTCGTGGGCGACCGCTTCAATGTCCATGCCGCCTTCAGACGAGGCCATGATCATCGGCTTCCGTTCTTCACGGTCGATCAACATCGCCAGATACAGCTCTTTTTGAATGTCTGCGCCCGGATCGATCAGCACTTTATGCACGGTCAATCCTTTGATGTCCATGCCGAGAATGGCGGCCGCATGTTCGGCCGCTTCTTCGGGGCTGTGTGCCAGTTTGACACCACCCGCTTTACCACGGCCGCCAATATGCACCTGCGCTTTGACCACAACCGTCCCGCCGATTTTCGCCGCAATCGCGTGCGCTTCTTCGGGCGTGGTTGCCACGTCGCCACCAACAGGAATTGGCACACCGTACTCACCAAACAGGCGTTTTGCCTGATACTCATGTAAATTCACAGTTTGCTCCTAGGAGTTTAAGGTTAACAAGTTGATGGCGCGATTATAGCACAACCGAACCCTGACTAATCGTACCGTACATGCTGCCGTCGCAAGCGGCCGAGCAACAGTTCCAGCACCCCGATTATCACAAATGCGACCACATCAACCACGGCCGTCATCCCAAACGCCAACGCCAAATAATAGACGGCCGCATCGCTCACATTGGCGATACCCTGCACCAACACCGGCAACAGATCAAGAAAATAGAGCGCAATCCCGGCCGTCACCAAAATCAGCAACAGCCCCGGCCATGCCCGTCTGTCCGACTTGCTGGGTAGCATTGTATTGCTGATCGCAAACAGGAGATAGAGCCACACAAAGCTGGCGGGTGTGGCAAAAATACGCTGCACGGCCGCCACCATTTCCGCGCCGCTTTCGCTCTGCACCAGCGTCACAATATCGGTTAGCCCAAACCGGAAATGGGTGATCAAAATAATGGCTGCCAGCCCATAGAGCATCGGGGCCATCCCGATCAAGCTCTCGCGCACGGGGCCCAGCCCATTGCGGTAATACTCTACATAACCGAGCCGCACCCCCGTTTTTGTGCGCTGCGGCCACAGCACAAAACGGCCGGTACGCACCCCCAGCAACCCGGCCGTCAGCCAATGACTCAACTCATGCAAGAACACACCGGGCAGCATCAACGCAAAATAGAGATACGTCGCCACATCATGATTGCCAGTCAGCAACAGCATCACGCCCTGCAAATGTTGCTGAATCCAGCGTTGTAGAATGAGGAGGAGGGGAAACGAGAGCAAAACCCAAATGATGGGGGACATTTTGCGCGTTTGCCCCGTAGGGACATGGCGCGCCATGTCCCTACGGGGTCGTTTTGATCAATTTATGCCGTCACACCATTTGCTACCAGCTCGACAAAATCAGGTTTCAAACTTGCGCCGCCCACCAATGCGCCGTCGATGTCGGGATGCGACATGTAATCGGCGATATTGTGCGGTTTCACACTGCCACCGTACTGGATGCGAATTTGTTGCGCCACGTCATTGCCATATAGATCGGCTAATGTGTCGCGCACGGCCGTCTTGATGATGCCACCCGCTTGCTCAACGGTCGCAGACAGCCCGGTGCCAATCGCCCAAATCGGCTCATAAGCGATCACGATCTTGAGCATATCGGCCGTGCTGATGCCATCCAACGCCGCCCGGATTTGCCCACTGACAAACGCCTGTGTCTCGCCTGCTTGGTTTTGCGCCAAACTTTCGCCACACGCGATGATCGGCTTGATGCTATGCGCCAGTGCCAGCTTCGCTTTCTCATTGACCAGCGCATCCGTTTCGCCATAATACTCACGCCGTTCTGAGTGACCGAGAATTACATAATCGGCAAACGGCTTGATCATCACAGGCGAAATCTCACCCGTGTACGCGCCGCTTTCGTTGTTCGCCATATTTTGTGCGCCCACAAAAACACTCGACCGACTGAGCGCGGCCGCCACACTGGGCAACGCAATCGCTGGCACACAAAACGCCGACTCCATGCCGCTCACAGCATCCAGTCCATCTTTCACTTCATTCACAAAAGTAACAGCCTCTGCGACTGTCATATTCATTTTCCAATTTCCAGCAATAAAAGGAACTCGCATTATTTTCTCCAATTACGAACGACGGGTGACGAATGACGAGTGGAAATGACCCCACCGCCGCTTGCTTCACTGATTTTTAGCAGCAAGGCAACCACAACAAGCAGGCATGTATCACATGAACCCACTCGTCGCTCGTCATTCGTAACTCGTCACTTATCATCATTTTGCTACGCTAACCACCCGCGTCTCACGAATGATCACCACTTGAATTTGACCCGGATACTGCATACTGTCCTCAATCGTTTTGGCGATTTCACGGGACAGGCGAATCGCTTCCAGGTCGTCTACTTTGTCCGGCCGGACAAGCACGCGAATCTCGCGGCCGGCCTGCAACGCATACGCGCTTTCTACGCCATCATAGCTGGTGGCGATCTCTTCTAATGTGCGTACACGCTTGATGTAATGTTCCAGGCTTTCGCGTCGTGCGCCCGGCCGTGCGCCAGAAATAGCGTCGGCCGACTCCACGATGATCGCTTCCACCGACTCTTGGTCTACTTCATGATGATGCGACTCAATCGCATTGACCACTTTGTGCGGCACTTTGAACCGCCTCGCAAACTCCGCGCCCAATTTTGCATGTGTGCCTTCTTGGTTGTGATCCATCGCCTTGCCCAAATCGTGCAGCAAGCCGCCCATCTTGGCCGCTTCGATGTCACCGCCGATCTCGGCCGTCAGCATCGCCGCGATCTTACTCGTTTCGATGGCGTGATGAAGCTGATTTTGCCCATACGACGTGCGGAATTTGAGACGGCCGAGCATCTTGATAATCTCAGGGTGCAAGCCAGTCACATTCGCTTCATACGCCGCGTCCTGACCCGCTTTGCGAATCACCTTCTCGATCTCTTTCGCCTCATCTTTGATCACTTTCTCTATCCGGGCGGGGTGAATGCGGCCGTCTACCACCAGCTTTGCCAGCGCACGACGTGCCACTTCTCTCCGCACCGGATCAAAGCTGCTCACGCTCACCACTTCTGGCGAATCATCGACTACAATATCGACCCCGGCCGCTTGCTCAAAGGCGCGAATGTTGCGGCCGTTCCGGCCGATAATGCGTCCCTTCATTTCCTCGCTCGGAATCTCCACCGGGGCTGTCGTTGTCTCTGCTACTTGGTCACTCGCAATGCGCTGGATGGCGGTGGCGATCACCTTACGCGCTTGCTCTTCGGCCGTTTCCTTCGCCCGTTCTTCCACCTCGCGCATCACACGCGCCATATCTTGCCGCGCCTCTTTCTCCGCCCCCGCGATCAGCTTTTGCCGCGCCTCTTCTTGCGTCATATTGGCAATTTTTTGCAACGCTTCAGACTGCTCGTCTTCCGCCTTTTGCAGCTTGTTATCGCGGCGGTCGATGTTGCTCTGTCGCCTGTTTAGATTGTTTTCGCGCTGCTCATACTTCTCCAGAGATCGTGTCAATCCCTTTTCCATTTCGAGCAAACGCCCTTCTTCTCGTGCCAATGCGGCCTGTTGTTTGTCCGCATCTTTTTCCGCTTGCAGCACAATGCGCTGCGCCTTCTTGTCCGCTTGGTTGACTAATTGTTGTGCTTCTTTGTCTTTTTTCTCACGTTCCTCATCACTTTTTTTGCGTTGTGTCTCAATTTCTATTTCGGCTTGTCGCCGCTTTTGATTTAATTCGGACTCCAGCATGGCGTGTGCTGCCTCGACTTTCGGTTTGCCCACTTGACGATACCAGGCAAACGCAACCATAAAGCCTATCAGCGCACCGACCACCAATGCCGCGACCGCTACGATTTGATCCATTTGATTATTCCTCGATCATGTCCGTATGTTGTTCCCAAATCTCGTCGGTCACTTGGCGAATAACACCATAGTAAAACCCACGATTTTGCAGATAACGGCCGATCTTCACACGAAATTCAGCTTCGGGCAGATGTAGCCAACGGCTGGCACGGCTCTCGGCCGCCTTACGCGCACTTGCCACCTCATCCACCGCATCCAGCACCTCATCGATGATGTCGCGGCCGATGCCCTTTTGGGCAAGCTCCTGACGCAATGCCATCACGCTACGTGGCTTAAATGTCTCGCGCTGCTCCACCCAGTAGTGGGCAAATTGAAGATCGTTCACCATCTCCAACCGTTCCAGCGTCGCCAATGTCTGCTCGATCACTTGTTCACTGTACTCTTTCTTTTTTAGATTGCGCTGCACTTCTCGGCTACTGCGAGGGCGGTAGCTAATAAAGTTAAACGCACTTTGTTTGGCTGCCTCTAGCGTCGCCTCACCCTGTAGCTGCTCAATATCCGCATCGGACAACATCTGCCCGATCCGCAATTTGATCCCCACAATGGCAGGCAACCCAAACGCGAACGCATCATCCAAGAAAACGCTGATGCGCTCCTTGTTGCGTTGTTGCTGCTTGAGGCTTGTCACTTTGTACATAATAAAAAGCTAACAGCTAACAGCTTTTGGCTTTTAGCTAACAAAAAAGCCGCAACAGGGTTATACCCCGATGCGGCTCGCTTTCCATACGATCATACGCACCACCCGCTTGGGGACGATGCGCTGGTTTTCATCTTTTTTCAGTGGTAACGGCCGTCTTTTAACGGGCTACCTGTTTCAAACAATGCCGTTTGTCACAGCACTGTGATGATTAATCGTTGGACGGCCGAGCCGCCTTTTCAAAACGCAGAACGGGTGATTAACCGATCTGCATCATTCACTCTGATCGCTCAGTAGCGGCAGTCCGGCCGCCTCACGGATCAGGTTCTCAAGTTCGAGCAGCATGGCGGGGTTTTCGCGCAAATACGTTTTGGCGTTCTCCCGACCTTGCCCGATCAATGTTTCGCCGTAGCGAAAGTATGCCCCGCGCTTGTCCACAAGCCCATATTCGACTGACAAATCGACCACATCCCCCGCTTTGGAGATGCCTTCATTGTACATGATGTCAAATTCCGCCTCTGTGAAAGGGGGCGCGACTTTGTTCTTTTTGACTTTGATGCGGGTGCGGTTGCCCGTGATGTCGCCGCCTGACTTGATCGCCTGAATGCGGCGAATATCGAGACGCACCGACGCATAAAATTTGAGGGCATTGCCACCGCTCGTCGTTTCTGGGCTGCCAAACATCACGCCGATCTTGGTGCGTAATTGGTTGGTGAACATGACGATGGTGTTGGTCTGCTGAATGAAGCCAGACATCTTTCGCAACGCTTGCGACATGAGACGCGCTTGACGGCCGACATGCGTGTCTCCCATTTCCCCTTCGATTTCGGCGCGGGGAACGAGCGCGGCCACCGAGTCCACCACGACGACGGCCATCGTGCCAGACCGGATCAGCGCGTCGGCGATTTCGAGCGCCATTTCGCCGGTGTCGGGCTGTGAAATATACAGATTTTCGACATCGACCCCCAATTTTTCGGCGTAGGCAGGATCAAGCGCGTGTTCCATATCGATAAAGGCGCAGATGCCGCCCCGCTTTTGTGCTTCCGCTATCAGGTGCAGGCAAATCGTCGTCTTACCCGACGATTCGGGACCGTAGATTTCGATGACGCGCCCTTGTGGCAGGCCACCGACACCGAGGGCGATGTCGAGCGATAGCGATCCGGTAGGGATCACGTCTACTTGCATGTTGTGCGCCTCACCGAGACGCATGATCGCGCCGTCGCCATACTTTTTGGTAATGGTGGCGAGCGTGTTTTCTAAAATGCTGTCGCGTGAGGTTTTAGCCATAATGTTGTAGGTTTAAGACAGTTAAAATGTGAAAAGTTAAAAACGTGAAAAGTTGAGAAAGTTGAAAAGTTAGGTGAGCAATCACTTGCTACTTGATGTGAGTGTACAATGGGGGTATGAGTTTAGCAAACGGGGCGGCCGTGATACGGCCGATGGTGAAAACGGACGAAAACGACGTGCTGGCGATGCTGGACACGACTGATTATAAGCACCTACATGCCGATTGGCAGATGCCGACGGCGTGGCTGGGACGGCCGGGGGTGGCGGTGTATGTGCTGGATGGGGTGGTGCGTGGCTATGTGGCGGCGACGCTCGATCCGCCGCCGGTGGCGTGGGTGCGTGTGCTGGGGGTAAAACGGCATGATCCGCTCCCGGCCGTGCAGGCGTTGTTGGCACAGGCGCAGGCGCAGCTACGCGAGACGGCCGCAACGGCGATCTGTTGTCTGTCTGTCAGCGACTGGGTGGACGAAACACTGCCTGAGATCGGTTTTACCATTGATCGCACGTTGCAAACGTATGTCAAGGAGGGGCTGGATGTGCCGATAGCGACCAAGCGCTCTGTCGCTATCCGACCGATTAAAAAAGAAGATTTTCCAGCCGTGATGGCGGTCGAACGGCGGGCGTTTCCAGAGCCTTTGTGGTGGCATTCGGAAGCGCAGTTGCGGCTCGGCCAGCGGTTTAGCTGCTGTTTTGATGTGGCGGAGGTCGATGGGCAGATCGTAGGCTTTCAATACAGTACCGGCAGTCAGGGGAAGTATGTGCATTTGGTGCGGGTGGCGGTTGACCCGGCCGTGCAGGGGCGGGGCGTGGGCGCGGCCCTGCTGGCGCAAGCGTTCGAGACGTACCGTGCGCTGGGGGTGTCGTCGGTGTCGCTCAATTCGCCGTCCGACAAGGTAGCGGCGCATCATTTGTATGCGAAGTTTGGGTTTCGGCCGGTGGGTCGGCCGTATGCGGTGTGGCGGCTTGATCTGTGAGGGGGAATCGTTGGTTTTCTGCCAAACAAATAATTGTAGGGGCCGTGCCTTGTGCCTACCAATACATATCGAGCTAAGTAAGTGTCTATATTTAACTTCCTTTTTCCACAAAGTTCGTCACAGTTAAACGGTGTTAAATAGAGAGGCTGTTTTTAGATATACATACGTGCCACAGTCCATTTCTCTAATTAGCGCACGGATTTAACGGATAGGACGGATTAATATGAAAAGAAATCAGTGAATATCCGTGTTTTCCGTTCAATCCGTGCGACCATTTTTTTACTCTCGTGCAGTTTGCCGCCAAACCTAACAGGGAACTAATTTTTAGACGCTTA
>CALECP010000198.1 GCA_937949915.1 uncultured Anaerolineae bacterium | reverse complement strand
CTCTTGCCTGTTTAATACGTTCATCGACCTGACGCTGAAACTCACGAATCGCATCGCGCACGGCCGAATTGATAGACGGAAGCATGATCGGGTGTAACGCCTGTATCATCTCCTCTCGATCTTCATCGATCTGGATGCGTGTCGATTCCGCCATGATCGCCCCAAACGCCTTCGCCATATCATCGCGCTGGCTTTTGACACCATGCTCAGTGATATTGCTGATCGCCTCTTGAATTTCTGGGATCAGCTCAGATTTATCCGCTTTCAAAGATTCGATTGAAGCTAATGTCTCTTGCAACTGCTGCAACTCAGCACGAAGATAAGTAATCTCTTCCGCTTGCAATTGATTGAGTTGAACGATTTCATCACGCGCTTTTTCTAGCTCTAATTGAGATTTATCAGCTAATTGTTTGAGTTGTCGATTGTCTTCACCAAGCAAGATCGCACGCACACGCTCAAGGTCTGATTGTGGATCATAGGTTGCTTCGGCCGACAGTTCATTAAACATAGATTCAATCTAGGTGTTATTTGCACCGACTGTACATTATAGAGATCGCTTTGTAACGTTACAAGCCAAATAGGGATAATGGGTTGTATTTATCGGAGCAAATCGGCCGCAAGCGGGGGCAATGCTGCCGCATAGAGCGTTTCCGTTAGCTGTGAAACAGAATTGGCACCAATGATAACAGACGCAACTGTTGGTTGAGCGAGCAGCCAAGCGATAGCGACCTGCGCCATCGTTGCATCATGTTCGGCCGCCACCGCCGCCACACCATCCAGCACCGCAAACCCTGTCTCATTCATGTACGACGCTTGCACACGCTGGGCGCGGGACGAAGTGGGCAGGGGGGTGTCCGGCCGATATTTGCCCGTCAAAAACCCCTTTGCCAACGGACTGTATGGCGTAACCGCAATCTGTTGATCGGCGCACAACGGCCGCAACTCGCGCTCAAACTCATCCCGATGCACCAAATTATAATGCGGCTGCAATACATCAAACCGCGCCAACTGTGCCACATCGCTGACCCAGAGTGCCTTCATCAGTAGCCACGCCGGGAAATTAGAGCAGCCCAGATAACGCACTTTGCCTGCCTGCACCAAGTCATCAAGCGCACCAAGCGTTTCTTCCAACGGTGTCTCCTCATCCGGCCAATGCACCAAATACAGATCGAGATAATCTGTCTGCAAGCGGCGCAAACTGTTTTCCACCTCGCGGTGAATGTGAGCGCGGGACAACCCTTCGTCATCTGCGCCTTCACCCATCCGGCCGCGCACTTTGCTGGCGATCACCATACTGTCACGCGGCACGGCCGTCTCTTTTAACCAACGGCCGATCACCGTTTCGCTTTCGCCGCCCACATGCCCGTCTACCCAACGGGAATAAATGTTCGCCGTGTCGAGAAAATTGCAGCCATGCTCACGAGCGGCCGCCAAAATATCGTATGCTGTCGCTTGTTCGGCCGTCCAGCCAAACTGCATCGTCCCCAAACAGAGCGGTGATACGTGCAACGAAGTCCGTCCCAGTTGCGAATGTTTCATCATGTTTTTTCTACACCAAAAACGGATTGCTCACTCGTTCGCGTCCAATCGTCGTGATTGCGCCATGCCCTGGATAAACGGCCGTCTCATCAGGCAACGTCAGCAATTGTGTCTCGATAGAGTGCATTAACACATCATGGCTACAGCCAGGGAAATCTGTGCGGCCGACACTGCCCCGAAACAGCACATCACCCACAAACGCCGCCTGATTTGCCGCGCTATAAAAAGTGACATGCCCCGGCGCATGACCGGGTGTCAACAACACTTGAAACGCCACATTGCCCACACTGACCGTCTCTCCGGCCGCCAGCAGCCTATCGGCCGGATCAGGCTGCAAAATCGGTACTTGCCACCGTTCTCCGGCCGCTTCCGCATGGGTCAGCATCTCCAGCGCATCGGGGTGACACGCCACAGGCACATCTGGCATCAGATCATGCAGCGTCTTCAAGCCGCCCACATGATCAAAATGAGTGTGCGTCAGCAAAATGTGCGTCACCGTCCATCCAGCCTCGTCCACCACCCGCGCAATCGTCAACCCATCGTCTGACGGATCAATAATCGCCGCCTTTTTCGTCTCGCTGCACGCTGCGATATAGCAATTAGTCTGCAACCGGCCGAGCGGCAATTTCTTCACTTCTAACATGTAACGTCCATTCTCAATAAATGAGGGCAATCAAACGATTGCCCCCACTTTCTAACTTTTCAACATTCTTAACTTTCTAACTTTCCTACATAAACTCCGGCTGCAACAACCCATAAGAGCCATCACGCCGTTTGTAGATCACATTGATTGACTCATCCTCAGCATTGAAGAACATGTAGAAATCATGGCCGAGCAATTCCATCTGGTCAATCGCCTCATCGGCCGACATCGGCTGCATTTCAAACCGTTTGGTACGCACCAGCGCACCCTCCAGTTCGTCATCAAAGTCGTCCTCAATCGGGATCGGCTCCAGATTTTCGAGCAACTGTATCTCTTCGGCCGTCGGCCCAGCACGGCGACGATCACGCGATTTGCCACGATACCGCTTGATCTGGCGATAGATTTTGTCCATCACCATATCGACTGCCGCAAAAATGTCAGATGCGCGTTCCTCGGCACGCAAAATCGCGCCACGACTATCGCGTACCGTGATTTGTGCCACCTGTCGCAGACTGGCAGATTTTGCATTCGATTCCGATAGATCGACACGCACCTCTGTCAAGTTAGGCATGTAGCGGTCTAAACGTTCTGTTTTCTTTTCACAGTAGGTACGGAGTTTGGGGGTTACTTTGATATTTTTCGCGGTAATGATGGGTTCCATCATAAACCTCCCTATGGTTGTCAGGGGCTACTGGGGATATATCAGCAGCCGTTTGATTCATTATACAGTTTTTATCGCCACTATGCTGTGCTTTCTAACTCAGTTGCTAAATTTTCCCATTGCGTCATCAACTTTTGTACGGCCGCCTCGGCCGCCGCATACCGTTTGTTCGCATTCTCCGCCCGTTTATAATCGCCCGACTGACCGGCCGCGACTAATTCGGCCGCACACCCCTCCATCCGCTCCTCCGCTTCCACGATCATCAATTCCACCTCATTCATCTGTCGTTCCCGTCGCGCAATTTCATTTTTGCTCAACGTCGGCCGTTTCTCTGGTTCGGCCGCCTTTGCCACCACTTTTTTGGTCGGTTTCACGGCCGCCTTGCCATGGCGCGTCGCCACATACTCCTGATACGGCATCTTGTACACAGTCAGCCGCCCATCGCGCACATCCCAGATTTGCGTCGCCAATTGATCGACCAAATAGCGATCATGCGACACCATCAGCACCGTGCCATCGTAATTTACCAGCGCATCTTGTAGCACCTCTTGCGACTGAATATCAAGATGATTTGTCGGCTCATCCATCAGCAGCAAATTGGCATCTTCCAGTGCCAAAATCGCCAGCGCAAGACGGCCGCGCTCACCCCCACTGAGCAACGTAATCGGCTTGTACACATCCTCGCCCCGAAACAAAAACCGGCCGAGCCAACTGCGTGCCTCTGGGATCAACATCCCACTTTGCTCTATCATTTCATCCAGCACCGTGCGCGATTGCTCCAGCTCATCATGCGCCTGGGCAAAGTAGCCAATGTCCAAACTCGCGCCCGGTTTGATCTCTCCTGCCAACGGCTGCATCCGGCCGAGCAGCGTCTTCAAAAACGTCGTTTTGCCCGTCCCATTGCCCCCCAGCAATGCCGCCCGTTCTTTGCGCCGTAGTTCTACATCTTCCATTTTGTACAGCGTATGCCCCGGAAAACCGATCTCCACATCATACGTTCGTAGCACTAGGTCACCACTGCGTCGTTTCGGACTCAAGCTCATTTTCATCTGGTGCATACTGCCCGACGGCCGGGGCAATGATTTAATAGCTGCCTCCACATCTGGCACTTCCCACCGGCTGCTATCGAGATCGCCCACGCCCTCCATTCTCGACCATTGCACATTGTTGGCGATCTGGGTCAGGTTGCCCGTTTTCGCCATTTTTACCTCGCGGGTCAGTCGCTTGAGACGGCCGACCGCCTGATTTTTGGTGCTGTCCCGCGCAATGTTCCGTTTGATATAGTCAAGCTCCTTCAAAAACCGAGCGACCACCATATCATACTGCGCTTGCCGTTGCGTCCATCGTTCCTCGCGCTGCGTCACATAGTGCGAATAGTTGCCCCGGTATGCCTCAATCCCCTCCCGACTCAACTCCCAGATGTTGGTCACAACCCGGTCTAAAAAGTAGCGATCATGGCTGACAATAATAATCGCGCCCTCCCAAATTTTGAGCATCCCTTCCAGCCACTCCACTGCGTCGATGTCCAAATGATTGGTCGGCTCGTCCAAGATCAGCAGGTCTGGTTTTTCGAGCAAAAGACGGCCGAGCAACGCCCGTGTTTTTTGCCCCCCACTCAGCACCTCCAACGGCAAATCGAAATGCTCTGCCCTAAATCCCAGCCCCGTCAGCACTTGCTTGATCCGAATGTCGTAATCGTACCCCCCGGCCGACTCAAAATGCGTTTGCATCTCACTGTACGTCGTAAATTCATCCTCGCTCAACTCATCGGCCGCCATCCGTTGCTCAAACGCCTGCAATTGCGCCTCCTGCTGCCGCAACCTATCAAACACCGTCAGCATTTCCTCGTGCAATGTGTTTGCCTGTCCCTTAAAAGCCTGCATCGCCTCCTGCCGCAAATAGCCCAATCGCGTCCCCCGCGCCATCCTGATGCTGCCCGTAGACGACTCATCCTCCCCCGCAATAATTTTGAGCAGCGTCGTTTTACCGATCCCGTTCGGCCCCACCAGCCCGATCTTGCCATCGTTCGGCACACTGACCGAAATTCCACTAAATAGATCAAAATCACCAAAAGACAGCCCGACACCGGACAAATTTAACATCGACATACGCTGATTGTGACCTGCCGATTATCGTTTTGCAAACTGTTTTGATTTTTTGCCTCAAAAAATGGTGTTTTGCGAATAGATTATTGGTGTAAACATTAATCGCTATCTTCGCTGTTTATATTTGCTTGACGATGGACTTTATCTAATGTACGGCCGTCTTCATACTTCCATTCAATCCACCCATTTGCTTCACGGCCCAGAACTACTGCAGCAGCCCGACTAGGTGACGAAAATGTATGGTCAACCATGAAGCGGTATGTTGAACCGACTTTTTGTAATACGCCATCATCAATCAATGTTTGTCTTGCATTAAGTACATAGGTTTTTGCCGAATTTGCCGTTTCAAAACTACTTGTTGACCCTTCAAAAACAGTAACACCATCCTCTGTATACTGCCCATTCGCCTGAACTTTTTTGCTAGAGCATTGAATGATATTTCGCTTTTTCGGTTTGGGGATCTTATCAAAAAGTGGATGTCCTAACGTCGATACAAGCAGCTTCAACGTCTCAAAATTATCACGCAAATCAGCCTCC
>CALECP010000197.1 GCA_937949915.1 uncultured Anaerolineae bacterium | reverse complement strand
GGGGTCTGTGCGCGTATGGGTTTTGCCATTGCGCTCGATCAGATATTTATACTCGTCGCCCGGTTTTGCACCACGCACATCGGCCGACCAGTACCCGTTCCCTTCGGGAGCGAGTGGATGGCGGGTGCGCGACCATTTGTTAAACGTGCCGACGACGTTGACCGCGTCTGCATGAGGAACCCAGACACGGAATGTTGTGTTGCCGCGATACGGTATTGCGCCCATGCCCGGCCGTGTGGACGGCCGTGGCAAACGAGAGCCTGTGCGCCCAGTTCGCAATTCGCGCAAACTGGGCAAAACCAATCGGGGTCTTCTTTTCGTTTTTGTCATTGTCTCTAACATAATTCAACCTCTCTGTAAGCAAGTGCAACATCAATTGTTGTACTTTCTCAACACAGTTGAACGGTTCACAGACAGCGTAGCAAAAAGCGATAGGGCTGTAATCCCCCACATTGCACAAGGCGATTGATAGACAAACTATGCGAATATAGTGAATTTGCACGAATAATTGTGCTAAAAGAGCGATTTCTATTAGATTTTCGTTGGTGTACGGCCGTTCTTTTGGTGAGCAGTACGGAGTGCGCGGATGATGTCGTCTGGCAGAATGGGGGCATTTAATTGCGTGTTGTCGATTCGTAAAACGGGGATGATGAGCGCAAATTGGGCATCGAGGGCGGGGTCTGTGCCAATATCAACCTCGCGCAGGGTATGCGGAAATAGCTTGCCCCATTTGTACAGCACCGCCTTGACATCATCACACAAACAGCAGCCCGGTTTGGTGTATAAAATCGCTTCGATCCTGTTTGTTTTATTTGCTGTCATCCCATTACGTCCTGAAAGATCATCATGGCCAGCATGGCGAATGCCATCGCAGTAGTGGCAACAATGGGCGACACTTTTTCTTGTGCTTCGGGCAGTAGCTCGGCAAACACCATCCAAATCATTGCCCCCCCCGCGAAACCTAAGCCGATAGGCAGAAACGGCCGAAATGACAGCACAAAGACAAATGCCAATGTCGCCATAACGGGCTGTGGCAGGCTCGAAAAGATCGCCCACCATGTCGTTTTGAGACGGCTGGTGCCACGTGGAATGAGGACGAGCGCGATAGCCAACCCTTCAGGAATGTTGTGGATGGCGATGGCGGTGGTGATGAGACGGCCGAGCGATCCCTCGCCGCCAAACGCAACCCCGACCCCAATCCCTTCGGCAAATGAATGGACAAACATGATGCCGACGATGAGCAGCATTTTCCGCGCATCGGCCGCGCCAATATCACCAAAGTCTACATCTTCCCGGCTATCGAGAAAGTTGTGGGCAACAACGACAAGCAGCAACCCTAACGCAACCCCGATGCCAACCCGTGTGAGGCTTTCGGCCGCGCCTTCTACCACCAATCCCAAACTCGCCCCCAACATCAATCCGGCCGCCAGCGCATTGGCAACCCCCAAAGTACGCGAACCTACATTTTTGACAAACAAAAACGGCAATACACCCAACCCCGTACACAGGGCTGTCACAAGACCAGCGAGAAATACATCAAAAACCATTGCATCCACCATAAATCAGTAACCTTATAGTCTCATAAGTACCATATCATGAAATACACTTTTGACACGGCCGATCACAGAACATATAACGCGCTCAGAGGATAAACGCCTGCATTTATGTTAAAATGAACGTGCAACTTTTTGCTTTCGTGTGCGTACAGTCGATCAAATAAAACAATCAGGAGAACTAACATGGATTTTTCAACCGCATTTCGCTATTTCAAAGAAGATGAAACATGGAAACGTAAATTTGGGGTGGCTGCCGGGATCGCTGGTTTTTCGGCCGCGCTCGGTATCCCCGGTCTGGTCATGATGCAGCAAAGTGCCGATCCAATGGGTGGGCTGGCTCTTTTGTACGGTGGTCTCTTTTTATCAATGATTCCAAGCTGTATTCTGACAGGATATGCCATTGATATTTCACGCAATGTGCGTGACGGGCAAAAACACCCCTTGCCAAACTGGTCGCTATGGCATCAGTTTAAGCAGGGAGCAACTGTCAGCTTGGGTGCGCTAGCGTATGCGATTCCTTTCGGTTTTGTCATGGGCTGTATGCTGGTCATGGCGATGATTCCCTTGATCATCGGGCTAGGATCAGGCTCAGACATGATGACAGGGTTTGGGGCGATGACGATCATTTCGGGTGTGTTGTCTACGATTGCAGTCACGATGCTGATGAGCTTTTTCACATCGGCGTTACAAGTGAACTACATCCGGCACGGCACATTGAAATCGTGCTTCCAGTTCCAAAATATCAAGTATATTGTTGCCAATCGTTGGAAATCCTTGTTCAAAATCATGCTATTTGTTGGCTTAATCGGTGGTGTGATCGGTGGCATATCAGGTGGCATAGGTTCGATTAGTCTGACAGCACAGATGGCGATGTCTGTAATCGTTGCCCTGACGCTCACCCCGTGGCTGTCGTTTGTCTCAGGGCATTTATACGGTCAAGTGGCGACGATGGTCGATCTTGATAAACTGGCCGCGGCCGACCGACAAAGCTAAATCGTTTACCCATTCTCAAACAGATTGCAGGTACACAATGCACGTGTGCCTGCAATCGTGTGTCTGCAATTAGGTAGGTAACAGAAATTATGTTAGATATTTCAACCGCGCTTCGCTATTTTACAACTGATAAAACATGGAAACGTAAATTCGGTGCTGTTTTTCTCTTATCAGCACTATCATGTTTTATCAATATAGCTGGGACTTATTTTGCATATCGTTCATTTCCAGGATCGCTGGAATCTATAGGTTTTATTTATGGAAGCCTTCTTCTAATGATGATTCCAAATTTGGTATTGTTGGGATATATGATCGACATTGCACGTAACATTGACAGTGTTCAAAAAACACATTTGCCCGGATGGTCATTAGGCAGGCAATTCAAACAAGGGTTAACAATTTTTGGTAGCCTACTCATCTATTTGGTAATTACTTGCGTATTGTGGATTCTTCTTTTAAGCATTGCAGTACTCCCGTTGACTTTTGGCATGATAGTGTAACATTTCTTCTGTAAATTT
>CALECP010000196.1 GCA_937949915.1 uncultured Anaerolineae bacterium | reverse complement strand
GCCGGAGTCTGGCAGATAACGTCATATATGGCCCTGTGAGATAATCGTGGGGTCTCTTGCGTTTTGATCACCCAATCTGTACTCTGTTACAATTCGCCCCTAATCAAATGACTTGTCTATGAATAAAAACGCCAACATTCCTAACGCCCTCACTGTGATTCGTATTTTTCTCGCCATTTGGCTGCCCTTTTTGTGGCTGTCCGATAGCCTCAACATGAATCTACTCGGCGGTGTCGTCTTTACCATCGGCGCGATCACCGACTTTCTCGATGGCAGCATTGCCCGTAAATACAATATCGTCACCGCTTTCGGCAAAATCGTCGATCCGATAGCAGACAAACTGCTCACACTGGGCGCGTTTACCACGCTATCGGCCGTGGGCATGTTCCCCTTCTGGATATTGATTCCTATCCTCATCCGCGAGATCGGCATCACCCTGCTGCGCTTCTACTTTCTCGGCAAAGGGAGAGCGGTCGCTTCTGTCAAGAGCGGCAAAATGAAAACTGTCCTCCAAATCGCCGCCATCTACGTCACATTTGCCAACTTTATCCTGCAAACACATGTCGATCTTTCCCCTACAGTCAGCATCCTTTTTAATGTGATCATGTACGCTACATTACTGGCTGCCCTGTGGCAAACATTGTATTCAGGCTACGATTTTCTACGGAATAATTTTGGGAAGAATTTGGGGCGTTAAGACAGTTCAAACGTTAAGCATGTTGGAAAGTTAAGAGGATTGCATGTGTTGATTGACTACAAACACACACGCTTTTCAACTTGCCCACTTTTCAACTCTTTTTTCAATTTCCCGTCTTACTAACACATTGTGCGCCAAATGACGGCTTTCCTGCGATAGTGTGAGCAGGGCGATGCAGTTTGTGTGATCGGCAATGTGGAGCAAGTGGGGGAGTGTGTGTGCAGTCTCGGCCGCATCGCATCCGATCATAAACGGCAATTGAGATGTCTGTGCCAGTGTGATCAATGTAACTAACGATCCTATGACGGCCGCCGGGAAAACGAGAAAATGAGCAGACTGTGCCTCCCACTGCGCTAATTCGGCCGTCGTCCGCACTGTTGCACCCACCTCTACATTTTCCATCTTACGAAATTTGATCGCCTCGACAACCTCGCGCATTGTCGCCACATCAAGCACTGGATCGATCACACGCACTGGGTACGGCCGTGCTGCTTTCATCAATCCGTACATCGCCCCCGCTATCTTGCCGCTATTGCTCAACAAACGGCCGTAAAACCCCTTCGCATCGAGCTGAATCGTCGGCGTGTAGTCGGCTGGAGCAACCTCGCCAATGCGGCCGACCACTTGCCGCACCAGATTCTGCAATTGCCCACTGATCGCCTCATCCTGCGCGGCCGCCAATGCGGCCGTCACCCCAATAATTGGCACACGCTCCAATACCAACCGATTGACCGCACTCAACTGATTGCTGCGAAACGCCCCCTGTAACTGTAATCGCTCTGTTCGTTCGTGCGTGGCCAGAGATGGCGGAGACAAATTATACAGCGCATGGCTGATGCCATAGCGCAACGGTGCGGGGAGCGGCCGGGTTTCGATTTCTGTTTCTATTTGCGCCCGTTCTGGCTCAACCAACCCCGTCAGCGACAAAATCCCCCGCCGCGACATCCCCGGCTCTGGTTCGATGGTGCGCGTGTGGGTGACGGTGTAGGTCAGGGCTTCGACTGCGGCCGATAGCGCGTAAAAATCGCTGGTCGGCCGTCCCACCAGCACAGGCGCGATCTTGTCTGCCAATAACTGTTCGAGCAGGGCGGTATCTGCGCGGCCGACACACTCTCCCCAGCTCACACGATTGCCACTATCGACAATGCCGACCAGCAGCAAAACCTGATTGCGCGACCATGTGCGCGTCGTCACGAGTTGTTTGATTGTGTCGCCCATATTTCGTCGTATCAAGTTCAGGGTGAAACCCGTTTCAACCGGTTTTCTTCTGTGCAGCCATGCGTTTCAACGCATGGTGATGGGCGAAATGACACCAATGGGACACGATCAATCGTGTCCCTACGGTTGTTAAGTCGCCAATTAACTCAGCGCCGCCCACACATCCAGCTTTTGCTTCACGCGCCGGATCACCTCATTTGTGAACTCATCTGTATGCGCCGAGCCGCCTAGATCGGCCGTACTCATGCCATCATGCACCGTCTCAAATGTGCCTTCGTAAATGGCACGACTGATCCGCTTGCCTTGCTCATTATCGAGATAGCTATACAAACCAGCACACGCCAAAATCATCGCCATCGGGTTCGCCACATTGCGCCCCATTAGCGCGGGGGCTGTGCCGTGTGGGGCTTCCGCCATCACGCTATCCACTTTGTAGTCATCATTGATCGAGATCACCATCGACTCGTTGCCTGCAATCGAGCCAAACATCGCCAGCACCAGATCAGACATCAAATCGCCGTCCCGATTGAGTGTTGGAATGACAAGCGCCTCACCCGTTGTTTTCATCAACAGCGCAAACGTCGCATCGATCAATTGGGGATCGTAACGGACATCAGGATAGCGTTGTGCCGCTTCATCCATTTCCTCTTTGAACATCCCTTCGTATGTTGGGCTGACTGTGAATTTGGGGCCGCCAAACACTTTTGCGCCCACTTTGCGTGCATGTTGAAAGGTGTACTCGCACACAGCGCGACACACCCACCGTTCGATGCGTTCTGTACGGAAAGCAGCCTCTTCGTTTGTGCCAGCTTCTCCTTCACGCCACTCTTTTGCGCCATACGCATCGCCCCGCGCCATGCGGACAACAGTGATGGGCGAATACACACCCGCCAACGGCCGGACACCCGGAATGCGACGGCCGGTACGCAAAATCACTTCTGCATTCATCCCTTCGCGCAAAATCGCGTTCGGGCTGCCCACATCACCCCGGCCGGGAGGGGTCACAGTGGCCGCCTTCAAGCCCAGTTTATGTTCGCGCAATGCTTTTGCTGCATCATGCACCACTTGGTTATCAGTAGCACGACGGTTTTCAAGACTAAGATCATAGGTGATGAAATCAACATCTAGCCCAGTCACAGATGGATCGATGACGCGCAACGCTTCGTCCAAAAGTTCCTGACCTGTTTCATCTCCCTGAAGTACAACGATTCTCGGTTTCATAGTTTTGCTCAAGAGGTTAAAAGTTAAAGGGTTAAGAGGTTAAAAGTTAGCGGTTTCGCAGCCAATTGACATAACGTGGCAACAGTTCCGCATATAGTTTATACAATTGTGGTCTAATAGGAAAATCCCACGCGCCGATATGCCTGTGAACGGTGCCATTAAACCCTTTTTTGAACCGCCACACCCCCCACATCTGGTCATCTTCATCAAAATGAGTCGGTGCGCCCCACATATCGTATGTTTTGTATCCTTGCGCCTTTGCCCACTGCATCGCCTCCCATTGCAGCAAATAGGTCGGCATACGCTGCCGTTCGTGGTCGGCCGATGCGCCATACATGTACAGACACACATCGCCATAATGGACGAGTAGCACGGCCGCCAGTGGCACACCCTCGTACTCGGCTATCAACGGATGGAGCATGTTGTGTTGGGCAAAAGTGCGCCATACATCCAAATAATACGCGGCCGGACGCAAGCCAAATTGATTCCGTGCGCCCGTTCCCGCATACATGTCAGCCAGCATCGGGTAATCGGCCGCATCCCCCACACGCACCTGCACACCCTTCTTTTTTGCCAGCCGCATGTTGTAGCGCGTCTTCGATTTCATCGCCGCCATCAGGGCTTCTTCGGTTTTAGTTAAATCAAAAACAACCGTGTTGCGAAACTGGATTTGCTCCTGCGAAAAGCGCCACCCGGCCGTTTGCAGTTCGCGCACTATCGTCGTACCTGCCCCATCTAGCACAATCTCATCGCTACCCGTTGCTTGCACAATATCGGGATCGATCTTGACCACAAGCGCCCGTTCCCGTTTGCCGATGGTAATTAATTGTTGCCACACTTGCTGGCGCAACGTATCGTTTTCATAATCGAGCGTCGGCCCCTTTGGCACGTACAAAATGCTCAACGGCGTGCGTGGGATTTTGCGCTTGAGAATGAGCGCGGCCGCCACCACCCGCCCATTGTCCACAAACAGCGTCGGCAACATCGACCAACCCCAGCGCGTTTTTAGATCGCCCCACGCACCCGTTTGCAAAGGATGCGGGGCAGGCAATGTGGCCAGTGCGCGGCCGTATTCAATCGTAGAAACAGTGTGAGCTTTCAACATGCGGCAGCAAGTGTATCAGACATCCGACGTTCCGCGTCGCCTGTCTAAAAACGCCCATCCTATTAGCCCCAACGCAACGACCATCCCGGCCGTCGCACCCGCCGCCGCATACCGCAAATAAGTCGGCCGAAACACCATCTCCACCACGCTCGATCCGCCATCGACAAACACCCCGCGCTGCATCCCATTGACCCGGTAAATCTCGGCCGCCACCCCATCCACCGTCGCCTTCCACCCCGGATACGCCGCATCCCCCACGATCAACACCCCCGGCCGCGCCCCATCCACCGTGATAACAATGCGATTATGAGCGTACTCGTTGATGACGGCCGTGCTTGTGCTGGCTTGGGGTGTGTCTGTTAATGTTGCCATTTGACGGGCCGGTACATCTGTGGGCAACAGCACCGTCTGCCGCCAATCAAGCCCCGGCAACTGCGCGAACGTGGCGGCATGATCAGCCGTTTCGCCATGATGAACCACAAACGCACGGGGGGCAGCCTGCCCGTTTTCATGCAGCACCACCCCGTCACTTTGCGCTATCGGTGTCAGCTCAGGATTGTAGAAAAGCGTATCGGCCGCCACCACATAGCGCACATTGAGCAAGCTGATCAACGGGTGAAAGTGGGACATGACGACGATATTCGGGTTGTCATTCATCCAGCCCATGCCACTCTCGCCGCCCATCACGGCAATCAATTGCGCGTAGTCATTGTGAATGAGCGACGCATACCCCGTAATGTCGGACAAGCCATACACAGACAAAATGTTAGGCCCGTACAGCGGCCGCGCTTGCTGCAACGGCAATACGCGAAAGGGGGGCGATACGGCCGCTTCCGCTTGCAATACGGCCGTCACCGCCCGTTCTGGAAACAGCGCGGCCGTCTCATGGATCGGGTTAAACGGTTGCCCCCACACAAACAGTTGCAGCACGGCCGCCATCATCAGCCCCCGGCCCAGCCACCGCCACCGCCCACATAGCGCGTCGATGCCCACCGCCGCCAGCCACGCCCCCAAAAACGGCACAACGACGATCAGCCGATTGAGCGCGATAAAATCGAAACCGGGCAACACGGCCGCCACCCGCACCAACGGCGAGCCAAAAATCAGCAACAGCGCGATGATCAGCAACGGCACGGCCGCACATTTCGGCTTCGCAATGCCGCCGACCACCGCCAGCACCGCACCGATTGCGCCAAAATAAAAGCATGTTTCCGCATAGTTGAGATGCCCCGTGTACGCCGTCTCCCCGATGGGCGATCCGAACAGATCGGGCAAAATGAGCGTAGCGAGGTGGCGCAATGGCAGGGCTGTTTGCAGCATGTCGGCCGTGCCTGCACC
Organism: uncultured Anaerolineae bacterium; assembly: GCA_937949915.1. GTDB lineage: Bacteria > Chloroflexota > Anaerolineae > Promineifilales > Promineifilaceae > CALECP01. The sequence continues at coordinate 10,677 of CALECP010000196.1, read as the reverse complement.
CCGCGCTGTCAGCCCCGCAAATTCGAGGGCAGGCAGCCACACCAACGACCCGATAGCCAGCCCCATCGCCCCGATAGCGGCCGTCGCCACCAGCGCCCACCACGAGCGCAAGCATAGCGCATACCCCGCCAGCAGCAGCCCAAAACACCAGATAAATTGCACCTGTCCGCCCAGCATCGCCAGACCCAGCAGCAGCCCACCCACGCCGATCCACGCGAGGTTTTTCGACTGACGGCCGCGATCCAGCGCCCAAAAAACAGCAGGCAGCCACGCCAGCGTACTCAAGCGGTGCGGGTTCTCCAGCCACACGATGATGTAGCCATTGAGCATCCACAAGCCGCCCCCGCCAAACGCCGCCCACTGGCGCACACGCGGCCGTAAAAAAAGATACATCGCTGTGCCAGCTATCGTCAGGTGCGCCCACGCCAGCCAATCAAGCGCATGATGCACCGGCAGCCACACCGTTAGCCAGTTGAGCGGATAAAATGTTTGAAAATTGGGATCCGCTATCGTAGGTGTGCCAGTAAACAAATGCGGATTCCAAAACGGCCACTGACCGCTGAGAATCGCTTCGCGGAAAAAGTGGCGATTCGGGTAGAAGATGTACAAAGGATCGATGACCAGATCGTTGCCCCGTGCGCCCAAATCGAGCGGCCACCAGGGATGGCTGTCTTGAATGATGCGCGTTGGCACAAGCGTCCAATCGGGCAGCAGGGCTTTGCCGACGAACAAGGCGGCGATGACAGCGTACAGAAAAAGGGCGATCAGCAAGCGGCCGTGTCGCATCATGCCGTTATCCGTGCCTCCGTGCCAGCGAAAAGGGGGCAAGGTCAATGTCAGATCGGCCGTGCAGGGCTTGCTGCGCCAGCGCTTCTCCGATGGCGGCCGTATGCTTGAACCCATGCCCAGAACAACACGCCGCAAACGTGATTTGCTCACAGTCGGGGTGCTGGTCGATGATGAAATGATGATCGCTCGCCATCGTGTAAGTACACGCAATCGCTTCGACACAGCACGTTGTCACCCCGCGCATTTTCGGCCGGATGTGTTGCTCTATCATGTAGTCGATTTCATGTTGTGCAACGGTGCGCGTCAGCGTGTCGGGGTGGGTGGTGGTCGTATATTGCTCTGTCATCAATTTGACGGTGCGACTGTCTGCGCCCAGCGTAGGGAAAATAGTGAAAAAGTCGCGCTGTGTTTCGCCTAACCAAATCACCCAGGGGAAGCGATCTGCGCTGAATGTGCCTGCCTCCTCTGTCTCGAACCAGTACATGATTTGACGATATACATGTAAGCGAGTCGGCAACAAATCAGTCAGCCACGCGCCTGTGGCAAGGATGAGACGGTCGGCCGTATAGCTGCCTGCCTTAGATGTTACATGTAACATTTTCTTGTCACATTTGTAATATTTTACCGCTTCGTTTAGTCGAACTTGCGCTCCCAGACGGCCGCACTCCTGTAATTGCAGGGCGATCACCGCCTCTGGCAATGCCACCCCGCCTGATGGTTCGTACAGCGCATGAATGTGACTTGTCACATTTAGCAATGGCAAGCGACTGCTGATCTGCGCGGCCGACAACCATTCATACGCCAATTGATAACGATCTGCCACCGCTTGCGCTTGCGCCAAATAGCCACTGTCTCCATGCCATTTGTCTGCTTGCTGCTGCGGGGCGATAAAGTAGCCGCCCGTTTGCTGGTGAATGGTGCGGTTTGTCGTCGCTGCCATGTCGCGCCAAATCGCTTGGGTGCGTTGCGCCAATTGTGCGTAGACATCACCTTCACCGGTCAGCAAGCGGCTGATGCGCGTCTTGCCATGCGATGATCCGAGCGTGTGGGGTGGGGCATATTGGTCGATGCCCAACACACGCGCCCCTTGTTTCGCAAGCTGATAGAGTGCGGCCGAACCGATTGCACCCAGCCCGACGACGATCACATCAAAATGGTTAGTTGTGTGCGAACTCATCTAAATAAGCGTGAATAGATTGCCACGGAGTCAGTGCGCCCGACGCGACGAGCGGCCGGAATTTGCGCCCCCAGAACGGCACATGACCGCGTGATTGCTCCCACTCCTTGAACAACAAATAGGCACTCGGCCCACCTTCATTGAGAAAGCCATCTTCATAAAAATGGCGGCGGGTGGCGGCACGATCATACGGTAGGCGCACCAGTTCGGCCGACCAGTTGCCAGTCTCCCAGGTCAGTTGCGCGTACCCGGTCAGTGGGTAGCCATCGAGCGGACAGCCGACTGACCCACTGTTGACGATCAGCGTCTGATCGACGGTGCGCGTGAAAAAGCGGTGCGTGTGGCTGGTGACAAATACGGCCGGAGGATCGGGCGCGATCTTGGCACGCACTTTCTCTGTCTCTGTCCACGGCTGCATCCCGTCTCGTGTGCCGTGCCGGGACGCATGGGCAGCCATCACTTGCGTCCCATCGGGCGCGGTGAGGGTGACTGTGCGCGGCAATTGCGCGATCACGTCCAATTGTGCTTCATCGAACAAACGGTATGTCCAGAGTGATGTTTTGTACAGCGCAAAATCGTCCGCGCTCATATCGGGGTCAGGTGTGCGCCACGCCAGCGTATACTCTTCGTGGTTGCCCATCGTGTGCCGCCACCCCCGGTTGACGATGCGCTCGGCGATTGCTTCCCATGTGTGGCGCGGCCGCGGCCCTCGGTTGATGGTGTCGCCATTGACGATCACGTGGTCTGGTTGCCAAGCGTCAATGTGCGCCAAAACCGTTTCGAGCGCGGGATAATTTCCATGAATATCAGAAAGGATGGCTATTTTCATTAGCGGCGGCGAAGGGGATCGTAACGGGGTTTGGGCGGCTGGAAACCGAGGTAAATAAGGATACCGGCCGCGATTAAGGCGAGGAGGGCGATGACGATTGTTCCCACTTGGGCGGGATTAAAGGCTGCGGCCGTGGCGCTGGTTTGGGTCGCTTGTGTGGCCGTGTTGTCGCCTGTTTCTGCTTGCAAAGGGACGGCCGCACCAGATGCACCTGGCGGTATGCCCAGCACGATGCACCAGTATGTTTGTCCTGTTTCTGATGTGGCGCTGGCGATGCCGATCTCAACAAATTGACCGAGCAGAATATCGGCGTGGGCAACGGACTTGAGCAATGTGTTGAGCGCGTTGATCGGGTCAGCATCGGCCGTGCCATACACAATTTCGCTGATGTCGCCTGTGTAATCGTATGCCTGTACTCGTTCGAGCGCACGGCTGTCATTTTCGCCTGTGTGGGTGGCTGTGTCGGCCGTCGCCATGTATGTTGCTTGGTCGGCGGCCGCTTTCTGCAATGTCGGGTCAAAAAAGAGGGGCGCGATCTGCAACGATGCGCGGGTGTCGTTGAGGTGGGCAAGCAAAAGATCGTCGGCTGGCATCGCGTACACCGACCCAACTCCAAAAACGCTTATGATCACAAAAACAAACCATCTATCAAATCTCACCATGTTCGGCACAGTTTAACACAATTACGCTTTTTCAGTATGCAGATTGCTGCGAAACGGTGTATTCCGAATGGACAGAATCAGCTAGAATTAGGAACTGATATGCAATCATACTCTCACTTTGTTCTCACTGCCTTGCTCAATCGTTCGTTGCAGCGACGACGTGCGGCCGAAACATTTTACCCTGCGCCCAATCCGACCGGGTTGCTGCTGGGGTCTGTTGCGCCCGATGTGCCACTGACGGTTACGGCCGCTGCCTTTATCTTGCTCGACATCGCCAATGTGCGTTTGTTTGGTGATGATGTGCGCTCCAACACCAGTCACCTGTTTCAAACGATGTTTTTTGAGAATCGGGTGATCAAGGTGCTGCACAATTTGTTTCATGCGCCGTTTTTGACATTGTTGTATACGTTGGTGGGGTATCTTGGTTGGCTGCGTGAAAAAAGGTGGGGGCCGGTGCTGTTTTGGTTTGGTGTTTCAACGATGCTGCACACGGCGATTGATATTCCGTTGCATCATGATGATGGGCCTTTGTTGCTGTTTCCGTTTGAGTGGGAGACGCGCTTTGCCAGTCCGGTCAGCTATTGGGATGCGAAACATTTCGGCCGTCAATTTACGCTCATCGAACATATTTTGGTTGTCGCGGGATTGGTGTCGCTCTGGCGGCATCGCCGGTTTACCGCTTTGTCGCCACAATGACGTGTGCTTTGCTCCGCGCCAACTGTGTGGTGTGCAGGGTCGTGTCAAACCCAAATTGATCGATATGATCGCCCCACGATGATAGCGGTTCGGCCGCGCCATTAACCCCCGTTCCCGTCTTCGTCTTTGGTTGCCCGATGAGTGCATACAACCCGTCGATAATGTGATGCACGGCCGCCTGCTGTGTAAAGCTGGCGGATGGCACGATGATCAACCGGCCGTGGGGGGCTAACACGCGATGCAGACCGCGCAATGTGTGTGGCTGCACGATAAAACCGGCCGGGAATGTGGAGACGACTGTATCAAAAGCGTTGGGGGTGAAGGGGAGCTGGAGGACGTTGCCGCGCACGAGAGGGATATTGTGTTTCTGTGCTGTTTTGAGCATGTTGGGGGAGAGATCGATACCGGTCACTGTGCGGCCGTGTTGTTGCAAAACGGGGAGCAAATGCCCCCGGCCGAACCCGATTTCTAGCACTCGCCGCCCCTGCACATACGGGATGCTGGCTTGTCCCCATGCTTGCCAGTCGCCTAATGAGACGAACCAACTGACGGCATCATAAGACCACGCCAGTTGGTTATACAGCAGATGATCGACGAAGTAGCGGCCGAGTTGGGTGATTGATTTGTGCATACTTTGCGTTTTAGCGAGTTTGTGTGAGCATTGTTTGATCTATATGGAGAATGCGCTCATGAGTAACGATACCATAACCGATCAAACAATCCGACAGGAAATTTCTCAAAGTGGCACTATTTCGGGAGGAATTATGCACAAGCATCGTTATTTGATTTATGTAGGTTGTATTGCTCTGCTATTTTTGTGGTTGTTGGTGGGGAATGAGGGTGAAAGCGCGGCCGCTCCGGCCGTACCTGCTACCGCGACAAGCACGGTTATTCGCATCACTGGGACAGTCGAGGATGAGCGTGGCTTCCGTTTGTCTGGGGCTTCTGTGACGTGTGCCAATGTGGAAACGCTTTCTTTTTGTGTCAATTTCCCGATTGTGACAGATAGCGACGGCCGTTTTGAGGTGATCTTTGATCGCACAGAATCGTTGATCAGTCTCATTGTCGATACAGGCACACGCAGAGGGCAACAGTTTGTGCTGGGTGCAACGTGCAATCCACAATGTGATCCTGTGCAGATCGTGATTCGGCCGACAGGAACAGCTACGATTGCGGCCGCGACACCAGTTGCTACGCAAACGCCGACCAGCACCCCCGCACCCACACAAACACCGACACCGATGCCGACAGCAACACCCCGGCCGTCGGCCGCCTATTCTCTCTATTTGCCGATTGTGACAGGTGGCTCATACACCGCCAGCCTCACCAATTTTTCGATAGTGGCAGAAGGGCAAGATGCGTGTGTGGTCAGTCGCAGCTCCCCTGATGGTTTCTTCTGGATCGGCGACTTTCTCACTTTTGAGATCGACTATGTTTTTGACGGCGACTATGACGGGTTTCTCTGTTTGGAGGCTGATTTTGCCCAAAATGGGGCGCGGCTAAATTTAGCCCAGACGACAAATGATTGTACGATGCGGCTATCAAGTACCGGAACCGCACTGGTCACAGTAGGGGCAGATGCGTGGGATGGGTTCGATGCGATCACGGCCGATGCGCTCTATATTTATTTGCGCGACGCGAGTGGGCAACGGCACAGCACGCTCATTCCATATCCGCGCACATGGTGGTGGACGGCCGCGCCTTTACAATTTTGCCCTACGCGATTATCTTCTTGATACGTGGTAACTTGTTTATACACGCTTTATCAACAATGGAGTATTTTATGTCTGAGATAATCAAGATAGAATTTGATCCACGCGAGATGCAAGTAATATGGAGTGCCCTTATCGAATACGGGGGCGGATCGTCGTATGTAATGGGACGTATCTCCAGTCATTCTACGGAAACCATCTCACCTATTTATGAGATGGTTAAAGAATGCCGAACGCTCAACGTCAATTCTTTAGCTCTAGCAGAAGACCAATGGCGAGTAATCTACGATTCCATCAACGCCACAATCTATGCGTTAGGCCCTTTCGAGCTTGAAATCTGTACCGGGTGCGGTCTAATAGATATTCTTCAAACGAACTTAACAATTGCAACGCATGTTTGGGGCGCGTACGGAGGTGCTAGGTGGTCGGACTACTACAAAGCAGAACGGGCTTAATCTTCTGCGATATTGAACTATGCAGCTTATCAGCTAGTTAACTGCCAGTGAGAAATTAGAGAGCGTTATGGATATAGAATTTGCAAAGAAATTTGCTGAAGATTGGATTGAGTCTTGGAATTCTCATGATATTGAGAGGATCATCTCGCACTACGAAGAAGATTTAGAGTTCAAATCTCCTCTAATTGTAGAGAGATATTCAGATACTGAAGGAACAATATATAAACGAGAGAAGTTGAAGGAATACTTTTTAATTGGACTTACCAAAAATCCAGCTCTTGAGTTTAAGTTGGAGCAGGTCTTGTTAGGCGTAAACTGCTTAACGTTGTACTATCAAAATGCAAGAGGTGGTCACACGGCAGAGCTTTTCGAGTTCAACAAAAACAATAAAGTCATTAGGTCAGTGTCTTGCTATTCATTCTAACTATGTTGGCAAGTAAGCCGGCAGCAGTTAACAAGAACTTGCACCTGACAGCCTGCGGATACCGAGCCTACGGCTCCGAATCATTGTCTGCAGGTGAAGCAGACAATGGACGTGCGCTTGTGGCTGGAATTGCTCTGGTTTATCAGATGTACCGATATACAGATGCGATGATGACAATGTGTGTTGCTTGCGCCAGCAAATGATGGCTGGCAGTCGTGGTCGCCCTGTGGCTGGGTCAGGTACAAGGTACTGTCCCCTACATTTATTTGTCAGAAAGTGCTTCATCCTTGCGTAAAAAAGTTAGTGGCAATTTGTTGATGCACCCCATGAAAAAAATCCCCATTGCTATGCTAATTTGAGAATGCTATAATTTGCGGCGCGATACAAACTGCCACCATAGCTCAGTCGGTAGAGCGATGCTTTCGTAAAGCATAGGTCATGAGTTCGAATCTCATTGGTGGCTCTCACACCCCGGACAAGCCGGGGTGTTTTTGTTTATAGTTGGAGAGCGTAAATGAAGCCTACAGTGATCGGTGTGGCAGGGGGGTCAGGTTCAGGTAAAACGACGGTGGCGCGGCATATCTTGAATGAGATAGGGGAGGCTCATGTCGCTTATTTGCCGCATGATGCGTACTATCGCCATCGGCCGGAACTATCGGCGGCCGACCGGGCGGCCGTCAATTACGATCATCCCGATTCGCTCGAGACGGCGCTGCTCGTCACACATATCGAGACGTTGTTGGCGGGGCGAACTATCGCACGGCCGCAATACGATTTTGTGCGACATTTGCGTGATGGGGTGACGCTCTCGGTTGCGTCACGGCCGCTTTTGTTGGTTGAGGGGATTCTCATTTTCGCGGATGCTGCCTTGCGTGATTTGATGGATGTGAGAGTATATGTAGACACCGATGCAGATGTGCGTTTTATTCGGCGTTTGCGGCGCGATATGGAGATTCGCGGCCGGACATCTGACCAAGTGATCGATCAGTATTTGGAGACGGTACGGCCGATGCACAATCAATTTGTCGAGCCGAGCAAACGATTTGCAGACATCATTATTCCCGAAGGGGGCGAGAATCGCGTGGCGGTAGATATGGTGATCGGCCGACTGCAAGCGATGTTGAAACAAAGTGGATCGTGACTGGTTTTATCCTGCTATAATGAAATGATGACGCTTTTATCGCACCCTCCCACGCCTGAGTGGCAACAGCTATTGCAATCGCCTCGTTTGCGGCTGTATGCGGATGCGCTTGCTGATTTTCTGGCGGCCGAGACAGCGCAACGGCAGCAGTTTTATAGTGAGATCAGCGAAGATGATAAAGCGGAATTTATTAACGGACAGATCGTTATGCACTCACCTGTTAAACTGTGGCACAATGTCGCTTCTATTTATTTAGCATCCCTTTTGAATGCCTATGTTTCTAAACATGATCTAGGATTTGCGGGGCATGAAAAAATCATGATCGCGCTCACACGCAATGATTATGAGCCAGACGTGTGCTTTTTCGAGAAAGAGAAAGCGGATGCGTTTACGGGCAAACAAATGCTGTTTCCTGCGCCTGATTTTATTGCGGAGGTACTGTCGCCTAGCACCGAGAAATATGATCGGGGCATCAAGTTTGATGATTATGCGGCACACGGGGTGCGTGAGTATTGGATTATCGACCCGGATGAGCAAACGGTGGAGCAGTATGAACTGGTCGGCCGGGCGTATCAATTGCGCTTCAAGGTGGGTGACGGCCGTATCGAGAGCCGTGTTGTGACTGGATTCGCTTTACCCGTGTCTGCTCTTTTTGAGCAACGTTGCTATTTTGAGACGTTGCAGCAGTTAGTTAAATAAGTTGTTTTATCGCGTCGGCTAAGGTACTGTTCAGCCGATTTCTGCCACTGTCGCGCTCGCGGCCATATATTGCACAAAAAAGACATAATGATGTCGAAAGGGCGGAGCATACCTACGAACAAGTTCTAAATGATTGACGAAAGACAAGCTCGTTTGCGTACTTTATTAGAAGAACAACGCAAGCGGCCGCCCACCAATGTCCCTGCGCCATTGCGCCGTCTTGCCAGTCGATTGACTGGTGGGGACGCGGCCGGATCGCAGCTATTGCGTGGGCTGGCGTGGAAGTTTCGGCCGTTTCTCTTCCTAAGTATTATTGCTAACGTGATCGCAGGTTTGTTTGAGGCGGGAACGATGGGGATATTGACGGCCGCGCTCGACTACGTGGGCGGTGATGGCGAAATTATTAGTAGTGTCCCTCTCGCTTCCTCTTGGGTAGATACCGTTTTCAATCGTTTTGGGCAAGGCGGTGTCTTTTTCGCATTGATCATTTTGGCGGTGGTGATGCAGATCGGCCGTAGTTGGCTCGATTACACAGGGCAAGCGGGGGCTGCCTATCTCCGTACTTGGTCAGAAGGTGATTTGCGCCGTCGCTTATTCAACCAATTTACAACGCTCAGCTATGCTGATGTGTCGAAACACAAAGTGGGCGACCTTGCCAGCTACATGAGCGAAGTCAATCGGGTGGGTGGCTTGGTCACGATGGCGAATACATTTTTGAGCCATCTGATGATTGTCTTAGCTTATGTGTGTGTGTTGTTATGGCTTTCGTGGCAGATGACGGTCGGAGCGGTCGTTGGGTTATTTTTGCTCTCGTTTTCTCTACAAAGCATTCGGAAAGGGATTCGCGGCCGGTCAAAGCAATTTATGGAAGCGTATGTGTCGATCAACACGCGCCTTGTCGAATTTTTGGGTGGGATGCGTTTACTACACACGTTTCATCGCCAAGAGTATGCTCAAGACAGCATTCGCGGCACGATTGACCAAAGTGTGCGTACACGGCGACAAGCGATTATGTTGAGTGCAACTGTACCGGCGATTGTGCAATCTTTGACGATTATCGGTGTCGCTATTTTTCTTGGCATTGGCTACATTTTATTTCAGCGTAGTGGTGATGTGAGCTTGTTGCCGCGCCTCGCTACGTTCGTGTTTATCGTCTACCGTATGTTGCCACGTGTGACGGGTATCAATAGTATGCTGGCACGGATGGGTGAGGATTTTCCGTTTGCCACACGGCTTGCTACCCATTTACGGCCGGATGACAAAACGTACCTGCAATCGGGTAGCGTGCCGTTTGAGCGACTGAATACAGCTATCGAATTTGAGGATGTTGGATTGCGCTATCCAAACACGGAAAAACCGGCCGTTACCAATCTGTCGCTGACGATTGAACGTGGCAAAATGATCGCGCTGGTCGGTACATCGGGGTCGGGAAAATCGTCGATTATTAGCTTGCTGATGCGCTTGTATGATCCGACGCACGGCCGGATTTTGGTAGACGGTGTATCGTTGCATGAACTCAAACGGAAAGATTGGCTCGGCCGGATCGGCTTTGTCGATCAAGATACGTTTGTACTGCATGACAGTGTGCGGGAGAACATCCGGTTCGGCCGCCTCGATGCGACCGATGCAGAGATAGAAGCGGCCGCCCAAATCGCCAACGCGCATGACTTTATTGCCGATATGCCAGACGGTTACAACACAGTGGTCGGCGACCGAGGGATGCGCCTATCGGGTGGACAACGGCAACGGCTGGCGATTGCGCGTGCTGTGTTGCGTGAACCTGATATTTTGGTGTTGGATGAAGCGACGAGCGCATTGGATAGTCATGCGGAACGGCTCATTCAAGATGCGGTCGAAAATCTACGTGCAGACAGAACGGTGATCGTGATCGCGCATCGCCTCTCGACGATTGCCCGTGCGGATCAGATTGTGGTGATGCATGACGGCCGTGTGGTGGAGCAGGGGACGCATGAGGAGCTTTTGGCGTTGGATGGTAGGTATCGGCCGATGTGGTTGTTGCAGTCGGCCGTGATTTAAGAGTATCAATTTATAGATGGTAACTATTCAGGTGTCTGAAACCGCAATATGTGGGG
>CALECP010000195.1 GCA_937949915.1 uncultured Anaerolineae bacterium | reverse complement strand
ACCGGGGTTGCGCTCGCCCCTTTGATTACAATCGCATCATACCCAGCAAACTTTAATTCGGCCGGCCAAAAGCCACCAGCCTGACTGTCTGCCACGCCCTTTGTTGTCGGCGATTTGCATGTGGCCGTGCAGCGACTTTGCCCACTGACAGGCAGCCCGGTCGTCGCGTTAACGGCAAACGTGAGCGTGTTGCGTGGGTCGAGCGCGTCGATGCCGGGAGGCGAATTTTGCCAAAGATAATACAGCCCCATCAAGCTACCACCGACGTAATCGCGGTAAAATTGTTCGCTGGGGTTTTCTGTTTTGATGGTGCCGTTTGTGAGGTCGATATGGAGGATGTTGCCGGTGTAGCCTTTCATAATGTTGTGTGCGGGAGCGTTATTTTGTTTTTATAGACGATTAACCCGTAGGGACACGGTTAACCATGTCCCTACGGGTTGTGTGCGTCACTTCGTATTATGAATACATCGGTGGCTGACGACAACTGAAAGGGCGATAAACAGTTGGCTTATTTCACAAATCGCTGCAACCAGCTTGGCAACCGTTCGCGCAAGCCTGTTTTGAAGAGCAGCGGCCGTAATTCGCGCCATTCCTCTAGGGGCTTGAAACGGCGAGAGCCATCTTTGCGGGGGCTGTATTGGCGACGGGCGTACTCGCTGATCAGGCGACGGATCGGCTGTTGCCCTTCTGGGACAGCATCGGCCATGATGTCGGCGCGTTCGCCTGGGGTGTAGGACGGCCGCATCGTCAGCCGTAGCCATTTCGCCCATAGGCCGAGACGGCCGTAGCTGCGATTGACATCTCCCTCCACAGCTTGATTAGACCGCCAGCCCACAAACATCAGCCCGGCCGCAATTGCCAGCAATGCCACCGCGCCCAACGCCCGGAGCAAATTATCCCGGTTCAACCAGTCAGGCCCACTGTCAGGCTCAGAAGATGACGGCGGATCGAACTCATCATTAAACGGTATCGGCGTAGGTGTCGGGGTTGGGAGCGGCTCTTCGTCATTTTCTGGGTCGTCTGCCTCTGGTGTTGGGGTCAATTCTAGCTCTGCTTCTTCGCCCGGATCGCGTCCCGGCGGCTCGATGATCACAGTCGGCTCAAACTGTATCCACCCATAGCCGGGGAAATACACTTCCGGCCACGTATGCGAATCTCGCGCCCGGACACGATACATGTTGTTGTCTTCGTTGTACTCTCCGGCCGCGTAACCACTGCTGATCCGTGTGGGAATGCCCTGCAAACGCAACATGACAGAAAAAGCAGACGCATAATAGTTGCAATACCCCGTTTGGGTCTCGAACAAGAAATAATCGACCGCCTCTACATCGTCGGGCGGGGCGGCTATTTGATCGCTGTAGGTGATTGTGTTTCGCAAATAATTTTGCACCGCAATCGCTTTGTCATACGGGTTGTCAAATGCGGCCGTCAAGTCAGTCGCTAACGCTTTGGTGCGGTCTGTGATGCTGTCTGGCAACTGCAAGTATTGGGCTGCCAGCGTATCGGCGTAATCAGTACCCGCTTGGCGCAAACTCGCTTCATCGGCGAAGCTCATTTGCGAAACCATGCTGTAGCGGTCGCCCATACCCAGTCGATAGCGTGATCGGACGTGCGTGATTTCATTAAAACCGGCATCGTCATAAGTGGTGTACACGTTGATCGGCCGGTCTGACTGTACAAAGTCAGGTGCGGCATACAGCGTGGCCACATTGGGTATGAGATTGAGAAATTCCTGCTCGACTGTCACCCGATTGGCGGCCGAAGCATTATCAAAGGCTGGCTCGTCTGGCTCGTGATAAAGACCTTCGCCATTCACGGCATCCCAACGGCCGTCATCGGTGTAAGTATCATAAATATAAGACCGCCAATACGCATACGGCAGGTCTACATCGACAAATACATCCATCACATTCGCGTCGCCCGGATTGCGCGCGCCGCCCAGCGTCAGATCATCCCGGCGTGGATCGGACGCGACTGATGTTTGTGAACTGAGCGCGGAAAACATACGCTGCCACTCGTTGCGGAACTGTTGCCAGGGCTGATCGACGTTGCTGACCGCATCCCCGATGCGCGGATTAGCGGCCAGTGTCGGCAAACTCCACGCGATCAGCATGGCGATCAACGAGACGATCAACCCACTGCGGACGAATGTGCCAGTAATGCCCCGTTCATAGCGCACTTGGGCAAACAGCCACTCCTCTTTGTTGTTGGCGAGATGGGACAGCGCGAGATAGACAAGCGCAAGCACACAATACAGTGCCAAATACAGGAGCAATGGTTTGGGGCCAAAATAGTAGTAGACGACACTGAGCAAAACGATTGCGCCCGGTACAATCGCCCGCCACACACGACGGCCGCGCATCGTAAACCATGCCGCCCCATACCCCAGCACCCACATGATGACGGCCGTGTGCATCACAAAGATCAGCGCATCGCGGCTACTGCCACCATTGATCGCTTTGAGTAGCCAATCGGCTTGGCGGGTGAGCATATCGGCCACTTTATCACGCCATTCCAGCGTTTCAGTCAATTGCAGCCCGATAATCCATGTGATCGTAAATGCACCATACACAAACGAATAAATATGCGCGGTCAACGTGGGAAAACGACTGATCGCCAACAGAATCCCGGCCGCAAAACCGATTGTTGCGCTCATCATCAGCACAGGCAGCAACTCATAGCTATGTACCAGGTCCGCTTCCGCGATGGGAATAGCGACGAGTAGCACCATAAAAAAGGCGATGAGGGCGCGTATCCAATTGTCTCGGTAGGTTAATTTTTTCAGCATATCAATCGGTCATTGGGCTGGTTTGGTTGCATCGTTATCGTCGTATTATACAAACGATGGCGAACGGTGTGGGATGATCGCTTACAATCGCCGCTATTTGTCATCATTGACTCACCTATCGCTTTATCATGGCACGACGATAACACAAGCTACGGCCGTTGCTGGACGATTGCAATACGAAATGACAGAAGAAATACGACAACCTGATACAATTGTGCCGGAGAAAGCACATGATCACTCCCATCGACTCCCATACATTTGCCAGCTTGATCAGCGCCAGCCTTGCCAAAGGGGATGCGCCGCCACTCGAAGTGATCAGCGGCAGCATGACCCCGTTATTGGCGATTGGCGATCAGGTGATCATCGAAAATTGCCCCGCCTCACAACTACAAGTTGGTGACATTATCGTTGTCCGTGCGCCCGATATGCTGGTGACACATCGCTTTTGTGCCATGTATGAAGATGATGAGGATGTCTGGCTCATTCTGCGGGGCGACCGCCGGATGGGGTATGATGCCCCTGTGCGTATCAACGAGTACATCGGCCGTATTGCTGCCCGACAACGGGGCGAACGAACCCTTTCCCTGAAAACGGGCAAAGGACGCTGGTTGTCCCGCCATTACGGCCGCATTGCCCACCTCGAAGCATGGTTGTTTCGGGCAAATGCCGATCAAGCCTGCCACGCCGCATCAAAAACTGATTTGTTGATCGGACAAACGTGGCACAATCATTGGCACACGCGCCAAATTATTCATGCTGTGCGGCTGCCCCTTTTTTTGTGGGGCGTGCTGCTCGGCCGTCTCATCTACTAATCTCATGAGTACCCGTCTCACTATTTTCTTTATCGCCCTCAGCATCACCTGCTTTATCCTTGCCATCTACACCGTGCAGTCAGCCCGGCCGAATGTCGATGAAGACGACGAAAGCCACCGCACGGCTCTCGTCGCCTACGTTTCGCCCATTAGCAGCAGGCGTTGACCATCGACAAAGGCAACACCGTTTCTTCACGTACCGGTTGCGCGGCCGGGGTGCAGCAGCCAGCCACAACCCCATTTAGCTCTGCCAAAATCGCACGAGGCTTGCATTGGGTGATGGGGGGTGTCATTTTAATTGTCACTGCATCCCCATCCACTTCGATGTCCGAAACAGCATAATTGGCCGTCAATACCTGCCCGTCCCCGTACTCGATGCGAATATCGGCCGCACTCCGCAGCGCAAGCCGTGAATCGACAACGTTCCAGATTTTGGCAAACTTGTCGGCCGTCATGTGCGGCGCATCTGCCTCCGCTTCTTCCGGCACCCACACTTGTACAATCACCTCTTGCCACGTGTGCAAACTGTTGCCGCAATCAATCGTCTCGTAGTTGGCATTTTTGATCTCTGTCACATGGTAGCCGCCCTGCACCACCTTGCCATCGCCATACTGAAAGCGCACAGGGAGAGCGGGGTTGTTCGCAATCGTTTGTATAAATTGTTCGACCTTCATCGTTGTTGTCTCCTTGAATAAACTTACATAGACACTCGTCTATATTCAATGTATAGAAGTTTATCTATATTAACCATTTTGTCAAATTATTCGTCTCTCGTCACCCGCCATTACCGACTGTAACGTACAGGGGGGTGCTGCGTGTCTGTTTGTCCTCGATGCGCTTGCGGCAATGCCCCCATCAGCGCAACGCCGCTTCGATCTCTGCCAACGTTTCTTGCGCCCAAGCCAAATGAGGTGAAGAAGGCAATTGAGTGACAAGCTCAACAGACCGTTGGGCGTAGGGCAACCCGGCCGTCGCCTGCCCTTGCTTGAGCAACGCTTTGGCAACCGAATGACAATCTTCAGCAATCAACTCTTTCCGCCCCACCTTTTCCGCCAACCCCAACGCTTCCCGCGCCAACTGTTCCGCCTCTCCCCACGCCTCACGGTCAAGCATGAGGTCAGCAAGATTGCCTGTGAAACTCGCCACCCCTTCCTGATACTCAACTTTCCGTGCGATGTCCAACGCTTCACGGTAATGGCGTTCGGCCGCGTCCAACTGCCCATCCAATTGCTCCGCACCAGCTAAATCGTTCAACCCAATCGCCACATCGACACTTTCTCGCTGGATGGTGCGCCATAGCCGAATCGCTTCTGTGTAATCGACAATCGCTGACCCGTAATCCTTCTGCAATTTATGCCCACCCCCACGCAATTGGAGCGCAACCGCCCGTTCCCGCGCCCCTGCCTTCGCCTGTTCCCAATGGGAGGCTGACCGTTCCGCACACGCCAACACACGCGCCCCGTCCCCCTGCAACCGATGCACATATCCCGCCTGATACGCCCGCCATCCCGCCTTGCCCCAATCGTTTGCACGCATCGCGCTTGCTTCCGCTTCCTCACTCAACTGTAACCACACATCCCATCGCCCCGAAAAGTCGAGAAAATCGACAAGCGCAGCACAAATCGTTTGCAGTTGCCTGTTGCCACCCGCAAGGAAGAGGGGGAGCGCGGCCGCAATCTGTTCCCACGCCCCATCCAACACAGGAAACCGATCATGCTCATAATACCCATTTTCCACAATCAACGCATACATCTGGTCGCGCAACTGGTCGCCCGTTGCCTGCACCATGTCTGGCTTCTTCCGCCGCAAAAACAGCCCAGCCAACGGCGGCAAAAAGTACCGAATCCCATCTCTATCTCTATCTCCCCCCTCTATCTCCTCAACAATCGCCCGATCTGTCAAATCATCCAACGCCGTTTCGGTGGCTACACGGCTCAACCCGGTCATCTCCATCACCCACGCCACACGGGCAGGGTGCGTGAAGTGGCTCAACGCGGCCAACACCTTCGTCTGGCTCTCCGTAAACTCGTCGATCAAATCGCCAAACACGTATTCCAATGGCGCGTTCCCTTCTTTCTGCCCCGGCGCGTTCCGCAAATAATCACACGCCGTTGCCACCGTGCGGCACTGCCCCCGCCCCAACTGCCCACACGCCCACCGCAACAACAACGGATTGCCCCCTGTCTCCTCATACAACTGTTGCCGTTCCGCGTCGGTCGCCCGTGCGACAAAGCGGTTGTTCTCCGCGAATGTGTCGATCAAGCGGAGCGCATCTGCCTGTGCCATCCGATCCAGCCGAATCAGTTGGACACCCCCATCGATCCGTCTGCGGCTCGTCACAATCGCTTTGTTCCCCTCCGGCAACCGTTCCAAAAATTGCACCACCCGATCCCGTTCCGTTTTGTCAAACGTCTCCAAATTGTCGATCACGATCAACGCTTGCTGCCCCGCCAGCGCCCGGTGAACCGCTTTCACCCGTTCCTCTGCCGCGATTTGCCCCATCCCCGCCTCACCCAACATCGTTCCCAACTCGGTGAGGAGTGCCATATAGTTTGGCAACTGGAAATCGTCCAGATCACGTTCCCCGTGTGGGGTCAGCTCCCGTTTTTTGGCCGACAGAAACAGTTTGCGTTTGAAGTGTGTCGTCGGTGCAATGTGCGCCGCTTGAATCGCCAGCGCCGTTTTCCCCATGCCGCCCGGCCCATCGATCAACACGCCCCACACGCGCACGTCGGGATCAATCGCCTTTGCTATTTTGGCCAGTTCAGGCGTGCGGCCGAAAAAGTGCGGCTGTGTCGGCAACGTGGATTTTGTTGTGTCGGACGGTTCACGTTCACGGTTGTCTGGTACGATAATGTTGTTGTTTATGATGGGTTGTTGTAGCAATTGAGGCGCGGGGTCTTCTGGTTCGGGCGTAGGCTTTATCGCAGTACGCCATTTTGACACAGCACTCCCCGTTGCGACTAACACTACGCCTATCAAAGATAACAAAGAAACCCACGATTCATTCCATTGAGGGAACGCAATTCGACTGATCACAATCACGAAAATTGACAGCAAACAGGTAAATAATAACCATCGCCATTTCTTAATAAATTTGATCATAAATCCTCCACCCACATTGTAACACACACTGATTTTCGATTATGTTTGCTCTATAATCGAGTCGATGAAACAACTCCAGCGTCTTTACCCCGACCCGGCCGCCCTACCGCTCAAAGGGCTGTATCTGCGCCACAATTTGCTGCAACGTGCGGCCGCACAATCCCGGCCGTTCGTCTATAGCAACTTCATTCAAAGCATGGACGGCCGGATCGCCATTCTCAACCCAGAGAACGAACAGCGTGGGCTGCCGAAAGCGATTGCCAACGGCCGGGATTGGCGCATGTTCCAAGAGTTGGCAGCACAGGCGGACGCGATGATTGTCACTGGCTCGTTTATGGAGAAATTTGCGGCCGGTTTTGCGCCCGACATGCTGATGCTCAACAACCCGAAATATGCGTATCTCAAGCAATACCGGGCTGATAATGGGCTGGCGGCGTTGCCCGATCTCGTGGTGGTCAGCCGTGCGCTCAACTTCCCGATTGCGCCCAAGCTACTGAGCGGCCGCTCCATTTATGTGATGACAACGGACATGGCCGACCCCGGCCGTATCGCCGCACGACAAGCCGAGGGTGCATCTGTTCACACTGTCGGCCGGAACGCAGTTGATGGCAAGCAAATGATCGATCTGTTGGCGGCCGTCGGGCATCGCACTATTTACTCGGCCGCGGGGCCGACTATCTTGCACCTTCTCGCCGCCTCCGGTGTCCTGTGCCGCCAATACCTCACCCTCGCCCATCGCCTCGTCGCTGGCAGCGACTTTCTCACCATCACACAAGGGGACGAAATCACCCCCGCCACCAAGCTCAAACTATTTGAAATGTACCTAGATGAGGCTGTATTTGGTGGCGCGGGGCAACTGTTTGTCAGCTATGATGTCGTGACGAACGACGATTGACAGAATACGGCTTAATCGTCGGCCGATTCTGTTTCTTCCGCCAGCAATGGGTCATCAAAACTGTATGTCTCAGAAAAATTGAAATAGGTGGGGATGATTTGGAACCATGAGCGGCCGATATTCAACGGCAGATCATTGCCTTCATCATCATAAAATTTGAACATCGCCGTCGGGGCTTCGCGTGTCCATTTGCCCGTCCACGAACGGCCGTCGCGCAAGAAAATCAGATACCCTTCGTCGATAAACAACGTTTCGATAGCCGGGTCATAGCATTGATCCCCTTCGATACACAGCGGGTCACGCGCATGGGTATACGCATGGACGATCACCACATTGGAAACAGCCACTTGCTCCCCTGTCTCTGCGTCGATGATCATTTCATCGTCTACCCAGCGATAGTATTTGTTGTCATCTTCGTTGTACCGCCAGTGGATTTGCTCCTCGTTCGGGTAACGGAAGCTGATGCCGATGTAATCCATCCGTTGGCCGCCCTCTGGTCGCTCATTGCTAAAGGGGGTTTGCACCGCGTTGTCTGGCGGCCGGTTAATCCCTTGATCGTCCAACTCCGCCCAGAGCATCGCCGGATCGGCGTAATACGTGTACTCATACGGCTTGCCATTGTCCACGCGATAGTACGCTTCGGAGTAGCCGCGAATCAGTTGATCACGAATCGGTGAGCGGTTGATCGCCTTCGATACGCCCACGGCCGAGCCGGAGTAACAGAGCGCACTGTCATACATTTCTACAAGGTCGATGTCGATCAGCCGTGCGCTGCGAATAGGGCCAATCTCAGGTGGTGTTTGGCTCTGGAGAAGCAAAGCAAAGCGTGTGTAGTTGCCTGTGATCGGTTGCTCAAATACGATGTCGGCCGAATTTAGACCCGTTTGCGGCCGTGCATATTTCGGGTCGAAATTTGGCATTTTGCAAATGATCGGCCGTCTTTCCAACACAGCAGGATCATCCACCAACTCCCCTGTAAAACGACTGCGCCCTTCAAAATCGTCTGACGCGATCAAAATGATCGGCGTAGCAGTGGGGGTTGCTGTCGGTGTCGGTGTTGACGTTTCGGTTGGTGTGTTGGTCGGCCGGGGTGTGCGGGTGGGGCGACGGGTTCTTGTCGGCCGTTCTGTCGCTGTCGGCTCAGGCTCGTCCGTCGCTGTTGGCTCAGGCTCATCCGTTGCCGTTGGCTCGTCTGGCTCATCTGGCTCGTCTGGTTCATCGGTAGAAGGGGTATCTGCTTGGGCAACCGCTTCCGTTGTCGGTGTGACTGCGCTCGGTTCTGCACCACTATTGCCACAGGCAGCCAGCAGCACGGCAAAAACGACAATCACAAGTAAGCGTAACAATGTTTGCATCAAATTACTCTCCAAAGAAAATATCGGATGCAAGTATACGCCCTGTGCGCCTAATGCAAAATCAATGAGCGGCCGTGTAGGGCAATCGGTGGCAAATCGCCCGTGCTATTTTTTGCGTGTTATTTTTTGAGATAGTAAGTACGGAGCGTGAGCGGATGAAAAAGCCAGAGGACACCCAGCAACGGTTGCACCAGGGGGAAGTAGCCATAATCACGGCCGAAGAACGCCCACACATTGCGGCCGAGCAAGCCGGGATGCGTGTAGCTGACGATGCCCACAACAATGGTGAATACTGTCTCGATTGCCAGCGCGATCACAGAAATGCGCCACGCTTGGGGCGGTGTGATTGTGTCGTAGGCACGGCCGATAGTGGTGCGTCGCTTTTTGGGCGGCGTGTGCGGCCGCGGTTGCTTGGCAAAGCCAATCGTCGCCACCGTATAAAGCAGCGCACCGACCAATGTGAGCCAGGGCGCGTTGATCGCCTCTCCTTCCATCAGTTGAAAAAGGGCGCGAAACCCGGTTGAAATGGCGAGTATGGGATAGCTGACTGCCAAGATCACGCCAGCGGCCGCGATAAAGTTGGCAAAAGGAGAGGGGGAGGCAGCCGGGGCAGGTTTGTTTTTTGTCACAGGGCGTTATGCGGCCGACACGTACAGCATTTGCGCTAATTCCGCGCCGATGGTGATGTCGTTGCGGCCGATGCGTAAGCTCAACGGCCCGTTAAAGGGAGCGCGGCCGATCATTTCAAATGGCGTACCTGGCACAAGCTGGTTGGCGGCTAAATAATCTAATATATCGGGCTGCCGGGTGCGTACCCGACTGATGCGCCCTTTGTAACCGACGGCCGCGCTCACCAACTCCATATCATTCGGGTCAACGATTACGCCATCCTCACTCGGAATCGGCTCACCGTGCGGACAATGTGTAGGATGTTCTGCCATGTCTGCCATCTTGGCGACCAGTGCATCATTGAGCCCTTGCCCCAAATCATCCGCGTGATCATGCGCTTCCCCCCACGAAAAGCCCATTACCTGCACTAAAAATACTTCCAAAACGCGGTGGCGGCGTAATTCAAGCAACGCTTCTTTGCGCCCCAAATCAGTTAACTCAACCCCCTGATACGGCACATGCTTCACAAACCCGGCGCTCTTGAGCCGCTTGAGCATACGCGGCACGGCCGGGGCAGATACCTCTAGTCGATCTGCCAAACTGGTGGTGCTAACGGTCGGGCTGTATTCTTGCAGACGATAAATCTCTGCCAAGTATTCGCGCATTGTCGCGCTGGGTTGCATGTTGTTACTTTGGTGCATCACAGGTTTTTATTATGATCTTCTTTTTAATCGAATGCAAGGATTGAAAGCACTGAGGGTGCTGTAGGCTGCCATCAAGTTCCGAACTGTTATTGACATAAAGTTCCGTACTGCCCTATTTCTTATTGACAGATAGTCCCGAACTACCCTACAAAATTACCTGATAACCTCCGTTAATACTGAAAACTCCGGAAAACTTTAATCAGGAAATGAATTCCAAAATATCGG
>CALECP010000194.1 GCA_937949915.1 uncultured Anaerolineae bacterium | reverse complement strand
GATAATCCTTTGCTAAAATCTTTTTTGTATTCTTCCATTACCACTTCAGGGTTCATTGCTTTAATACAAGCAATCGCTACACATATTCGATCTGCGTCGGAATCATTAGGTTGCTCAGATGAAAATAATTCACGTAATAATTTTCTCAACAAATTTCTGATGAGAACATCTTTGGCGCGACCAAGATAATTGTTGTTCTCAAGAATTAGACGAGCTCTTTTCACTTCATCAGGAAATGAACCCGATTTGATTTTCTTAAGTAAGCTGTCTACTCGGTTTTTTCCGATCTTCGCAGGCTGGTTCAGCAAAATATTTGATACGTGTAGGATATGGGTTCTGGTAAGCTCAGCAGACGGTTCAAAAGGTTCTACTAAGGGAATGTAAAATGCGTTCTCATTATCATCATCTGTTTGAGTAGCTTGATCTTGCTGCTCTTGTTGTGATCTTGGTACTGCAAAACTTGGGTGTGCACAAAAATTTCGATCCTCTTGAACACGTTTAAGGTGTCTTTTTTCAACCTCTGAGATCAAATCAAGAGAAGCGCGATCAAAATTGTTGCCCGTAAAACCTTCACCATCAGATATAATAGCTAAGACATCTCGTTCAAATTCAAGTAGGATACTATAGTTTTTATTTTCTACTGCCTGACCATACACGGTCATGATTTTGATTGTAGATCGATAATTATCAACACTTAGCTCACTAATTTTTTCAACAATATCGACTATCGCGGCGGTCCAAATCAAAATAATTGCAGCACGATATGCTCCAACTCGGTATGAGGCAATGGCTTCCTCCAGATACTTTTTTGGATATGGGCTGATCGCGCTTTCTAATATCTCGTCTAAATTTTTCAGATGCGTTCTCATATCAATTCCTCCCGTAAAATGAATTAACAGATTGGATGTTTATAGAATTTTGGGTTCCGGTCGCACACAGCCACTGCCCAACCCGTTTTAACGGGTTTCTCTCCGGACAGACCCCGATTTCAATCGGGGGGCAAATCGGGTGCGAATCCCCGTGCAACATCGGCCGTGCCATCGCCCCCGCCCGGTGTTGAAACACACGGGCTGTCTGTGTGCCTTCAGCACTGCATAAAACCCATTGAAAATGGGTTGCGGCGATTGCATAAACATCACGCCCAACCCGTTTTAACGGGTTTCTCTCCCGACAGACCCCGATTTCAATCGGGGAATTAAAAAGGGTAAGGATCAGCGATATAGACATTTGGGGTTTCATTGACAACCACCATCCCCGTGACGGTCGCCGTTGTCTCTTCGGCCGAATACTCCAGCCACGCATTCGTTTTCTGGTCTGCATGATGCTGTTTCTGATTCTCCACATACGCCACCGCCCGGTCCAATTGCGTACGCCCCAACGTCATCACACCATAGCCTACCTGCCACACAAATGGCGCGGCCGACAACCCCGGCTGCGAATTGATCCGCCGTGCGGCCGATCCCTTCAACCGCTTCATCACCTCGGCAACTGACAGCTTCGGCGGAATCCCCGCCACCAAATGCACGTGATCCGTCCAGCCATTCAGCGCGTAGACGATTACATCTAATTCTTTCGCCTTGCGCTGCATATACGGAAACAAAACCGCCTCCATCTCTGGCGTAATCGTTTCCTGTCGGTGTTTCGTCGCCCACACAATGTGGTAATACGTTTGCCAAAAACTCATATTACCTAACTTGGAATCGATTCATAATTGTCAATTTACTATCCACAACCAATCCATCGTGCATATCTTCACTGATCAAAATAGATGCGTTGGCGGCAAGCGCGGCCGCGACGATCAAACTATCCCAATACGACAACGAATATGCTTGATGCAACCGTGACGCATCCACATCAATCTCTACATTGGCACGTACCACCTCATAATTCGCATAAAACGACCGAATGGTGCGAATAATCTCATCCTCTGTGTACTGTTCTTTCCGCAACAAGTTACGACATACTTCCCTCACCACCTGATCGCTGATGGCTAGATTCGGCCGCAACGTTAACTGTTGTGCGATTTCATGTTTGGCTGGGTCTTGCCGTTCGACAAATGCATACAGCCATACATTAGAATCAACAAACACCTTATCATCCTCACCGATCATAAATCTCTTCCCGACTCATTGGTTCAAAATCGTCTATCTTTTTCGGATTTTTGATCATGTACTCGATAAAGTTTTCTTCTTCTCCAACTTCTACCATCTGTTTGGGTTTTGTCATGCTCGGTTTCATTAACACAACGATTTCAACTTGTTGTGCCAACAGATCACGATATTCAGATGGCACAAAAATCATGCCGTTACGGTAAGTGGCTTCAAAATGTAATGCAGTCATTGTTATACTCCTTTTTACAGTGTATCAGATTCATCAATTAGCCACGCTTACATCAATGTCTGCTTCACCTGCAGACAAGGATTCGGAGCCGTAGGCTCGGTATCCGCAGGCTGTCAGGTGCAAGTTCTTGTTAAGCCGCACGTTCGGTGCGATAGCACGGGACGTGTCGGTT
>CALECP010000193.1 GCA_937949915.1 uncultured Anaerolineae bacterium | reverse complement strand
CATATACAGAAAAAGCCCCAAAAAGGGGCTTTTTAGTTAGATTAATAGCGATTAGCGTCGCTATGGACTCGATAATAGTAGCCCTACAGATAGTCGTTAAGCTAGAAATATTACAATAGCCTACGGAGATAGCACCATAAGGTTGTCGTACTTAGCATGATACCAAAGATAGTGATGTATACGTGATTGAACGATACTATATGAGTAGATTCTTGATTGATCTGAATGCTAAGTGGTGGCGGCGAAAATTCAAGAATTTTCAAAACCCCCTCTCCTATTCCGCGATTTCCAGACAAATAGATAACATTATTCTCTACTTGAATATCAAAGCCTGATTCTACTGATGTCCCAACAAGCAGAGGAGATTCAGGGTTGCCAATATAGAACGCTTTGACACCATTATCTCCCACAACATACGCGATATCTTCTACAACATCAATACCGTAATACCGCTCATTATCTCTTCCCGAATCACCTAATATGATCGGTGCAGTTGGATCACTCACATCAATTGCGGTCATGGTTGAGCCATTTTCCGGATGGAATAGTGTTTCTGGTTTGCTTATAACATAGGCAATCTCTCCAACGACATCAACGTCCATTACTACAGTAGGCACCACTTCTGATTCAAAAAATATGTAACTCAAGTGTTCAGGATTGCTTGGATCACTCACATCAACAATGTCAAACCCAGCATACACTGCAACATATGCTAGCCCATTTGCAACATGAATATCATTTGGTCGACCTGTGATTGATGCTGAACCAACTAGCTGCGGCTGGTTGGGATCGCCTACGTCAAATATATCAAGTCTAAAATCGCTGGCTAGAACGACAATACCTGCGTCCGCATATACACCACCATACGCTCGTCGTGGTGTATTGAATGTTTCCAATCCTGTCGGGTTAGTAGGATCGCTAACATCAATAGCTGCCAACCCTTCACCCCGTTTTTCCAGAGAGAGATATGCGATATCGTCTGCCACGTAAATATCATTTACATACCCTCCACCTCTTCCGACTACATCTCCCAACGATACGGGTGAAGATGGGTTGCTCACATCAACAATTGACAAGCTGCCTCCGCTCTCCCCCGCCATGTATACAAGGTCATTAAAAACATATAACCCGAAGCCGTGTCCTCTCGTTTCGGCCGATCCTAACAACGTAAATGTTCCTGTTTGAGCGGAAACATTTGATACTGATATCAACGTAATGAACACGACTATGTTGAGTATGGAAAGAATAAACTTAGTTCGTTGTGTATTTAAAAGGCTCATTTTGATTCTCCTATTATCTGGCACTTTTCAAAGTCGGGCTTGGTCTTAACTTTTTCTATATGCACGAGTGTGGAAAAAGCTATTACTGTCTCAGTATTCAGTATACGTTGGATAAATTAATCCAACGCTTAAATTAAGAGCTATTCGTTGAACTATACGCCCGAGTGTGGGCAACAACAACTTTCGACGGGTTTTCTGCCAGACAGGTGGGGGATTAATCCCCCACCGGAGCCGATGTCACACCTTAGCTTGATATGTATAGTGGGGACACAATGGCGTGTCCCCATGTGCATAAACGTTACCGGGGGAGCGACATCAAGCGTGTGTGTTTTTGCTTGAGCCAGCCGATGAACGGCAGATAAGCGAACTGCACAAAGTACAAGATGTACCAACCAAGCGGCGCGTATGACCATGTAGGAGCATATTCGCCAACAAAATTGGCGGTGGTGTGAGGATTCGATTCCAAAAAGTGCTTACTGAACCAACCATATCGGCCGTGCCAATCAGTCAACAATTCTTCTAGACCAAATAACAAGTACGGTGTGATGATGAGGAGCAAGGGCAGCAGGTACAGGGCAAGTGCAGAGAAGTGTGAGTAGCGCGTTTGCGTGGCGATGCGGCGCGTTCTCACAAGTGAGATCAACATCATACCCAGTCCCAAACACAAGCCAATGAGTCCATACCAGCGCATAAAATCAAGGCCGCCAAAGCGGCCGTCAAAATTAAGACGGTAGCTAAATATCTCACCAACAACCCCATAAACCATTGCGCTGATACCGATGGCAACCACGCCACCGAACAGGAGCAAAAAGCCTTTCAAGCCGCTATGTTTGAAGGTGAAGCGGAGCAAGCCTAAATGAATAGCAATCGCGGCAATAACTGCCCAAAAATTACGAGCGAAATGCTCGTTATTAAAGCCGAAATTCAGCATATTTTTAGCGTTGCCAAGAGTAGGCCATTCTAAATCGTTAAATTGTGAACGATATTGGTTGTGATAATTATGACCATCATCATACGTGGCATGGGCAGTATATGTGTCATCATATATTGTCCATTCATCCCAAGCGACAGTGAGCGATACGGCCGAATCACCCCGATATCGTGCAATTAAATCGAACAATGCACTGTAATCGCCCTGCGCCCATGCCGCTTGCAATGGCGCAAAATCAGCCATATCAAGATAGGTTTCTACAAACTTTGTCCGATCCCAATAAGGTGTTTCTACGTTGGGTTGTGAGTGAATTTCGTCGTTATAGTATGGGTTTTCAAAAAAATAACGTTCGAGCAAAATTTCTCTTGTATCCAGCGTGAAAAGGGATGCTGCATTATTTAGGCGTGTTTTGTATGTTTCTTGCATCGAGTTAACACGCTGATATTCACGATCACGGGCGGTATTCGCTCGTTGCTGTGCATAAGGCATCTCTTCCGTCCACTCGTAATAGGGCATATATTCATTGATCACAGCATGGAGGTAATTGTCTCGATTCTCCATATTTTCTATCATCGTTAGCAAAAATAGGTCGCGTGCCAGCATTGATTTGTCTACTGTTTGCACACGCAGTTGCGCGGTAACAAAGAAGCCGAACAAGCTGACAGCGATCAGCGAGAAGGCAACGGTGTATGTGCCAAATTCGCGCCAGCCACGCGCATCGCGGGACGCGCCATGCTCTCGTTCTACGTGGTAGGAATCTTGTCCGTACAGCCAATAGATGACCAAGCCCACTTGCGCGATCAGGATGGCGAGTGTGCCAAAGCCGAGAAAGCTGTCGATTTGGTACGGCATGTCGATGGGGGTGAACCAGCCTGCGGCCGCAGCGACAACAGCCAGCAGCAGCGCAGGCCATGCCACCCGATGCAAGCGCGTTGCCCACAGCCACGGCCGATTGAGCAATAATTTTTCGTCGATCCGTTGTAAAAACGGGGGGAAAAAGAGCATTTTTATCATGTTACGCATGATCGTTCCTCCTGAACAGTTTGCGCGTAGACTTGCTAATGTCTCGAAAGTAAGTCAACGCAATGTTGTTGTTGATAATAAATTGCAACACATCGTTCCTGCTAATGACGGCCGGGGTGCGAATGGTGTAGTTGTACCCATTCTTTTCGAGCTGCCACTGATTATCATGGTTTGTGACGGCCGTTGTCAACAGATCGTAGGGTGTTTCACATGCTATCTCGTAAATGTTTTCGGCACGAGTAACACCAAAATCTTCGACAGAGCCATTGTAGATCGGATTGCCTTGTTGCAAGAACAAAATGTTGTCCGCAATCCGTTCGACTTCGTGTAAATGTTGTGAGCTAAGGATGACCGCCATCGGGTGGCGGGGTGACTGAGCGAAATGACGCAAGTCATCGAGAAAGGTGATTTGCGCGTTCACGTCTAGGTTGGCTAATGGCTCGTCGATCACCAATAATTTTGGTTTACGAATCAGCGCTTTTGCCAACGAGAAGCGCATTTTGTAGCCACCAGATAGCTCTTTCCAGGTGGCGTTGCTGTATTTGTACAAGCCAAGTCGCGCAATGATCATATCGACGTAGTTCACGTTTTTCTCGCTCTCTACGCCGTGAATGGCGGCCGAAAAGCGCAGATTATCCAGCACGTTGCCATGCCATTTCGGCAGCTCTTGCGAAATCCATGCGATGCCTTGCTTGACAGCGTACCAGTCGATGGGGTCTGAGTCGGGCGCGATCAGGGGATAACTGAGTGTGCCGCTATCGGCCGCATGTAGTCCGGCGATAATTTTGAGCAAAGTAGTCTTACCGTTGCCGTTTTCACCGACGACGGCCGTAATCTCGCCCAAGCGCAATGTCACATCAACCGGCTGGAGAGAAAATTTAACGCGCCTGCTTTTGTACGCTTTGGTGATGCCCCGGCCGACAAATGCAAAATCGGACACCTTTTGCGTAGCGTGCGGCCGCATCTTCTCATGCACCTCCCGCTTCAACTGTGCCACATCCTCCAGCACCTCTTCTTCTCTATCTCTATCTCTCCTCTCTATCTCCTCAACCGGGCTGATCTGCCGCATCAAATCAAGCGTGCGCTGCGTAATGCGCGTGATCGTTTCCGGCCGTGCATCTGCATCATCGGCCAAATCTGTCAGCGCATAATTAAGCGAAGTCACCTGACCCAGATGCGCGTCATCCGCATCAAAATCACGTTGAAAGTCGATCAACCGCTTGGCGGCCGTGCCTAGTTCACGCTTTTCCAAATAAGTTTCTAGCTCTTTATGACGACGAACCACATCATTGATCACAACACAACACTCCATTCAATGTTTCGATTTATGGTTGCGGTCTGGCTTGCTGCCAAACCATCTATGGCACAAACGATAGCGTAAACCGAAATGTTCCATATTGCAAACAACGATTACACTACGGTATATCACAATGACGGCCGCACAACAGGAACGGCCGTCATCACAATCAATCACCTAAATTACGCAACAGCATAGCTTGTATATGGACGAAGTTCGGGGGGGTTAAACGCAAGAACAATATCTTCCTTCGGAACGCCAGCCGCCTCTAAATAAGTAACGATGCCGTCTTCTGTCCAATCTTCCTCAATCCAAAATTTATCATTTTTCAGCCTGACATACACGAATTGCCTCCGCACGCGCTCATCGGGTGTCCAACCAATGTCAAGCAACATATAGTTGCCATGTTTGTTGTCAATAACCAACTCCGTTTGGACATCTTCTCGTGTTGGATCGATATACGACTCCGAAATTCGATATAAAATGTCGCTGATCAAGGTTGCGTATTTTGTTCTATCCATTGGACGATCTCCTCATCATTCAAATTAACCACGATCAAGCTGATGCCATCATGCGCTAACATGGCAGAAATCTCTGGTTCGCTCAAATATGCTGCGAAAATGCGGTGGTCTACAGCCAAATAAAGACGACGTTGTGGCTCGACAATCTGAAGATAGAAATTGTAAACACGATATTGTCCGACCGCGACATGCAAATCGTAGGCGTTGGAGCGATTAAGAAAACTTTTGATCTCAACAACGATTTTTTCTGTGTCACGCTCGGCCGCAAACCGTTTCTCCGCCCCCAAATCAGCCTCAAAATTAGCAACACCATGCTTGATCCGATACGGATCGTGCGTAATCGTCCACTTTTCTTTGACCAACGCCTTGCGGACAGTTTCGTGAATTATATCTCGTGCCATTACTTTCATTATACACAATGCACCATGACACCCAACCCACACATTTACCACAATAAATCTTTTTGTTTCTTTGTTGAGGATACTCGTTTTGCGGACATTTGTGTGGCAAATATCTAGTGAGCGTTCTCACGTTTGCAAGAAACAAATCTGTTATACTGTTTGGGAAGAAGAGAGAGAATGCTATGAAGGAAGTCGGCCGCTACCAGATCAAATCAACACTCGGACAAGGCGGGATGGCAACCGTCTACCTCGCGCATGATGCGGCCGTCGGCCGTGATGTCGCCGTCAAGCTGCTAGCCGCCCGCTACCTGCACCACCCCGCCTACCGCAAACGCTTTGAGCGCGAAGCCCGCACCGTCGCCAACCTCGAACACCGCGCCATCGTGCCGCTTTATGATTTTGGTCAAACAGACGGACAGCCCTATCTAGTGATGCGCTTGATGCGGGGCGGCACGGCCGCCGATAGCCTGATGCGAAAAGGCGCGTTTGATATGGCTGGCACGGCCGCCATTTTGCGCCGCATTGCGCCCGCGCTCGACACCGCGCACGGCCGGGGCATCATCCACCGCGACCTCAAACCGGGCAACATTTTGTTCGATAGCGACGGCGATGCGTATTTGGCGGACTTTGGCGTAGCGCGGTTACTCACTGACTACACGACATTTACCGGCAGCAACGAAGTGATCGGCACACCCGCCTACATGAGTCCCGAAATGGTGCAGGGCAAACCGATTGACCACCGCAGCGATCTGTATGCGCTCGGCACGGTGATCTATAAATTGCTCACCGGCCGCGCTCCGTTTCGTGCCAGCCAGCCGGTCGATGTCGCCATTCAGCACGTCGAATCGGCCGTGCCACAAATTCGCACTGTTCGTCCCGACCTCCCGGCCGCTATCCAACCATTTTTAGAGCAAGCGATGGCGAAAAAGCCGGATGACCGTTTTCAAACAGCGATTGATTTCTACAACGCTTTTGCACAGCTTGCGCCCTCATTCAGCAGTCATGTCCCACTGTCCCCGCGCAAACCGGCCCCGCCCCGCGCCAGCACCCTACCGCCGCCCCCGGTACGCCCTGCCGACTCACCAACGTTGACAAATAGCCTAACAATCGCCGACGAACCGCCCACCAATCCCGCGCCATCTGAGGAACAATTACAGACATTGCCAAGACTTACCGTAGAGACGCAAAATTTTGCGTCTCTTTCTTCGGAATCGGAAGAGGAGACACAAGATATTGTGTCTCTACGGTCTGGTAAAAAGACGCAAGATGTAATGATTGACTGGGGATTTGATTTGACACCACGTGACGCACTCGCTCAACAAGTATCGGGCGAGCTAATGGCCTGTATCGGCTGCAACGACTGTATGCTCGCTTGCCCGTTGCCAGAAACCGCGCTTGTCTCGATTGCCGAACTCAATTTTGCGATAGCGGAGACGGTGATCACCAACCCCAATGTGGTTGAATTTGTGAGCGCGTGTACACAGTGCCAGCAATGTGTGCCTGTCTGTCCGGCCGATCTCAGCCGTGCCGATATGGTGCTGTGGAACAAGCTCAAAGTGGAGGATGTCGCCCCAGATCGGGAGCTGCACATCCAGATCGGCAAGCAGGTCGCGCCCAGTGGCTGGACGGCCGATACCCTCGCTACCCACCTCGCCCAGTTCGCGCTTTTTGATGGCGTGAGCGCGGCCGATCTACGCCGCACCCTATTCAAATCGACGCTCCGCAAGCTGGAAAATGGGGATATTTTGGTGCGCGAAGGGGATTATCACGAACGCTTATTCGTCATTTTGGCAGGCGCAGTCGAGCAGCTTGTCGCGGGGGCAGATGATCGCCAGACCCGCGTGATCGTGTTGGGCGCGGGGTCGTTTCATGGGGAAATGGCGGTACTGGCAGACCAGACAGAGCAGTTTACCGTCCGCGCTATCGACACCAGCACGGTAGTCGAAATCCCGAAGGCGGCCGTCTATCAATTGATGCAGTTATCGCCTCCCTTTAAGCAGATGATGGAGGGAATGTATGGGCAACATGCGGCCGCTACCCATTTGCGCCAGTCACCATTATTAAACGATGTGTCCGATGGTGTGGTGCGCGATCTATTAAATGCGGCCGATCTGCTCACGCTCCCGGCCGGACAGACATTGTTGCGCGAAGGCGGCCGACCAGACGCGCTTTATATTGTACGCTCCGGCTTTTTGCGCGTCAGCAAAGCTGAAGCAGACAACCATGAGCGTGTGCTTGTCTACTTCCGCGAGGCGGACACGTTTGGCGCACAGGAGCTATT
This sequence comes from uncultured Anaerolineae bacterium, assembly GCA_937949915.1. Classification (GTDB taxonomy): domain Bacteria; phylum Chloroflexota; class Anaerolineae; order Promineifilales; family Promineifilaceae; genus CALECP01. The sequence continues at coordinate 1,520 of CALECP010000193.1, read as the reverse complement.
GACGAACGGCCGTAACCCATTCACCGTCGCGGCCAATACGCGCACGGAGCTGATCAAAATTGGCGCGGTCGATCTCAATCGCCTTTTGGCGAACAATCCGGCCGCGAAAAGCGCCATTCTACGCCGCGCCCAACAAGCGGCCGTGCCAGCCAGCCAGCCCCAGCCCAAAACGGCCGCGCCCCGCCACGCCCACAACACCACCCAGCTCGATCTGTCATGGACGCACCTACTCGATCAGGGCGTGTTGCAGGGCAACGAAATCCTTGTCATCGACCAAAATATCTGTACCGATTGCAACAATTGTGTAGAGGGGTGCGGCCGACGGCACGGACAAAGCCGCCTCGACCGCAGCGGCTTGCAATTGAGCAATCTGCTATTCCCGACAGCCTGCCGCCATTGCGAAGACCCGGTGTGCTTGCTGTGCAGTGTCAACGGCATCGTGCGCGAACCAAATGGCGAGATCAGCATCGTCGATGACAATTGCATCGGCTGTGGGGCGTGTGCGGATCGTTGCCCGTATGACAACATCAAAATGTACCCCCGCGACTATGTGCAGCCAAAGACAGGCTGGCTCACTTCGCTGTGGCGCTCAGTCACGCGCCAACCATTCACACAGGCGATTGACCTCTCCCACGATGTGCCGCAAATCGCGGTCAAGTGCGACCTATGCAACGGGTACGACGACTATGCGTGTGTCACCGCTTGCCCTGTCGGGGCCGCCTTCCGCATCGATCCGGTTAAGGCGTTCGATATTTCTGATATGATTATTGGGAACGCGATGAAAACCGCCTAACAACATCGGCCGCGCCTTTTTCCACCCGGCGTTGAAACGCACGGGCTGCGTGCGAGCCTATCGGCTCTTTATAAAACCCGTTCGGAAACGGGTTATGGATGTCAACATCGATCAACCAACCCGTTTCCAACGGGTTTTCAACTGAGTAGCAGTGGGTTTCAACCCAAGCGGCAATGCAAACAGTTATGAGAGACGAATACGATTTTTCTAATGCAGCCCGTAATCGGTGGTGCGGTGAGATTATCTCCAACCCCAGAAAGTGGAGGCCAGAGTGTGCGGTTAAAATAACCGCATGATAAAAAAAATCACTCGACCTCCATTGACAAGTTTAGCGTGTGTAAATCCTGAATGCGACCTGTATGCTCATCACGGTGGTGACAATCTCATCGTGAGAAAAATATACGGTCAAGACAACATTCGCTATTTGCGTTGCCGCCTGTGCCATGAAGAATTTAGTGAGCGTAAAAACACCGCCCTATTCAATAGTAAAATAGGAGAAATTCGCGCCATTGCTGTTGCCAAGCAGTTGGCTGAAGGGACATCTGTGAAAGGGACAGCCCGCGTACACGAAGTGGATGTTTCTACAGTCAGGCGGTTGCGTAAGCGATGTGGGCGACATGCACATCAGTACCACGATGAGCGTGTGGTTGATGTTGATGTCAAAACATTACAAGCGGATGAAAGGTATGGCTTTGTGTCTCGACGGCGCAATCCAGCTTGGGAAGCT
>CALECP010000192.1 GCA_937949915.1 uncultured Anaerolineae bacterium | reverse complement strand
GTTGTGTTGTTGTTTTTGGAGGTGGTGCCGTATTTGTATCCGACGTATTGTGATGAGGGGTTGTTTCCGACGATTAATACGGTGCATGGGTATGAGCGGCGGTCTGGGCTGGTGGGGGTTGACCCGGAGGGGAGCTATTTTCCGAAGTCGGTGGCGGTGTGGCCGCGTGGGAGTGTGATGGAGGAGGCGTTTTTGGCGGGGGATGTGGTGGAGCGGTTTGTGGGTGAGGGTGTGATTGCGGCTGTTTATGAACCGAATCGGGCGGTGGTTGAGGTGGAGTCGGCCGAGGGGTTTACGGCCGAGTATTTGACGTTTTATTTTCCGGGGTGGCGGGTGTTGATCGATGGGGAGCGGGTGGATGTGCGGGTAAGTGAACCGGATGGGACGATGCTGTTTGATGTTCCGGCGGGGCGGCATACGGTGGAGGTTGTGTGGGGCTGGACGACGGCGCGGTTGGTGCTGGCGGGGGTGAGTGGGTTGTTTGGGTTGGTGGCTTTGGGGTTGGCTTGGGGGATGGAGAAGAAAGATGAACCGCTGAGGCGCGGAGGGCGCAGAGGTCTTCCTTTGGAAGGAGCGCGGAGTTGGGTGGGGTGTTTGGTTTTGGTTTTGGTGATGTTCGGGGTGCTGTGGGGGCTGGATGGGAGAGATAGCTGGCTGGTGCGGGATGGGGCGGCCGGGGTGGCGAACGGCGGCGGTGGGTTGCGTGGGTCTGAGTTGGAGTTGGTGGGGTATAACGTGGATGTGGGGCGCTTGGACGCGAACGGCACCATTGATCTCGATTTGGCGTGGTTGGCGCATAGTACGCCGGGGTCGCGCTACCAGTCGGCCGTGTGGTTGGCCGATGGGGATGGGCTGATTTGGAGTGATAAGGAGACGTTCCGGCCGCGGCTGTATGAGGATGCGGGGCGGACTGATTTTTGGTTGCCGGGGCATTGGGCGTGGGATAGCCATGAGGTGCGGGTGCTGCCCGGTACGCCGCCGGGAACGTATGATATTGTGCTGAATTTGTTTGAGCAGGAGACGTTGCGGCCGTTGACGTTGACTGATGCGGCCGGGGTGCGGGGTGCGAATCCGGTGATTGGGCAGGTGGCGATCGATGGCGTGGTGGGTGGTGATTTTGTGCCGCAATTTATGGTTGATGGGGGTGGGATTGTGGGGTTTGATCAGGATCGGGATGAGGCGCGGCCGGGTGATCCGGTGCTGGTGACGGTGTATGGTGCGGCCGATGTGGGGGCGACTGAATTACAGTTGGTAGATGCGGCTGGTGATGTGGTGCAGGTGTGGGAGGTTGCTGTTTGGGATGGTGTGCGCTCTCAAATTTTGGTGCGGCTGGGGGCTGGGCTGGGTGGTTCGTATCAGTTTGTGTTGAATGGGCGGCCGTTGGGGGAGATTGCGGTGGATGAGATTGCGCGGGTGCTGGTGCGGCCGGATGATGTGCGGCCGTTGGATGTGCCGTTTGATGAGGGGATTACGCTGGTGGGGTATGTGGTGACGGATGGTGGGTTAAAGTTGGTGTGGCAGACGGATGAGGAGATTGCGGTGAGCTATCGGGTGTTTGTGCATGTGCTGGATGAGGCGGGGGAGATTGTGGTGCAGTCGGATGGCGAGCCGGGGGGCTGGGCGCGGCCGACGACGAGCTGGCGGCCGGGTGAGTTTGTGGTGGATGAGCATGTGGTGGCGAGTGATGATGGTGTGGCGTGGCGGGTAGGGCTGTATGATGGGGTGAGTGGCGGCCGGGTGGGGACGGTAGCAGGTGAGGCGTTTGTTTTGATTGGGTTGAGGGAAGGGGATGGTTAGTTGCTGAGGTATAGGGAATATAGCTAACCGCTGAGGCGCAGAGGGGCGCAGAGATTTTTTGTTAGATTTGTCCTCGCAAGATCAAAATGTGCGATAACGGAATGAGCCTTCAACGATTGTGCCAGCTATGTCAACATCGACTAGCTCATCGGCCGCCAGCGCAAAAATATCGCGGTCGAATAGGGTCAGATCGGCCGCTTTGCCCAGTGTAATCGAACCTGTGTTTGCCTGCTGTCCAGATGTGATGGCGGCCGCCAGCGTAAACGCCTCAATTGTTTCGGCCAACGAAAAACGCTGCGCCGGATACCAGCCATCGACACCCGGATCGCCATTAGCGCGGCGGCGCGTGACGGCCGCATGGATACCCTTGCGCGGATCAATCGACTCAATCGGGCAATCTGAGCCAAACACCACCCGCGCCCCCGCCGCCTGCAAATCACGAAACGCATACGCCCACCGCGCCCGGTCTGCGCCCAGCCATTTGTCTACCATAAACATATCGCTTGTCGCGTGGGTCGGTTGCACCGATGCGATCACGCCCAATTGCGCCAGTCGGCCGACATCGGCCGGAGCGATATGTTGCACATGCTCGATACGGTTGGGCGGCCGATTGGGGTTGGCTAACGGCCGAATCGCCTCATACACATCTAGCACATCATGCACCGCTTTGTCCCCGATAGCGTGAACGGTCAGACTGAGATCGTGTCCGGCCGCTTTGTGGGCAATCGCCATCATCTCCTCTTTTTCTACGACGGCGATTCCGCGATTATTCGGCTCACTTTCATATGGATCGAGCATCAGGGCGGTGCGCGGGCCGAGTGCGCCATCGGCAAATACCTTGATGCCACCCATGCGTAACCAGTCATCCCCAAAGCCAGATTGCAAGCCGAGGGCGATAGCATGATCAATTAATTTGGCCGGGATGTTTTTGACGATGCGTAATCCCAGATCACCCTCTCGCTTGAGCAATTGCAGCGCACGAAAACAGTTTGCGCCATCAAAGTCATGCAGCCCTACCAAGCCGACTGACCAACACAATTGTTGGGCGTGGCGCATCGCGGCCGCCAGATCAGCATCGGTGCGGCGCGGGATGTGATGGCGCACCAGCAGCATAGCGGGTGCTTCGAGCAAAATGCCGGTGGCGCGGCCGTCGCTGTCCCGCTGGATCGCCCCGCCGTCGGGGTCGGCCGTGTGTACGTCGATCCCTACCATCTGCAACGCGACTGTGTTGACCCACGCCGCATGGCCGCTTTTGTGCTTGAGGTAGATCGGGTGCTGTTGCGAGAGCGTGTCCAAATCGGCCGCACTTGGAAAGGCGCGATCTGTCCAATCATCCTGCACCCAGCCCAACCCCTCGATCCAGTCACCGGGCGGGGTAGTGGCAATCCGGCCGCGCACCCGTTCCACTGCTTCGGCACGCGAAACGCACCCCGTCAAATCGACCTGCTGTAACCCCAGCGCATAGTTGCGAAAATGCACGTGCGCGTCGATCAAGCCTGGAATGACACACTTGCCATCAAGATTGACTTCGTTGCCGCCGATAGCGCGAATCTGGTCGTCGTTGCCTATGGCGATAATGCGGCCGTCACGCATCGCCAGCGCGGTGGCGGTCGGCCGTTGTTTATCCATTGTATAGATGCTGGCGTTGGTGAGCAGGGTGATGGCTGTCATACGCAAAGGATACCATACCATGCTGTTTTCCTGATGGAAGCAATACGGAAGGTAACAAAATATGACCAAACGATGTAGGTAGGGCGTGGTGTGGCAACACTCTCGTTCTGTTATCGTTGGGGTATGAACAAACAACAAAAATTTGGAGAATTAACGATGATAGTACAAACGACAAAACGACTCTTTATCCTGCTTTTTTTCTGCCTGATCGCGGCCGGAATATGGCAGCCTCAAATCGTATCGGCCGCTCCCTGGGAGCAAAATAATAATGGCAGTTGTGTCATTCCACCGTCTGGCCCATGGCCAGCATGTGCGCGAAACCAGACACAACCACCGACGACAACATCGAATAATAACAGTAACAATAACGGTGATTGCGTCATTCCACCATCCGGTCCATGGCCAGCATGTGCGCGGAACCAGACGAGCAGCAACAACAATAACAATAATGGCAGCAATGGCAGTTGCGTGATTCCGCCATCCGGGCCATGGCCAGCGTGTGCGCGGAATCAGACGAGCAGCAACAATAACGGCAACAACAGTAATAATGGCAGCAACGGCAGTTGTGTGATCCCGCCATCGGGCCCATGGCCAGCATGTGCGCGGAATCAGACGAGCAACAACAATAATAACAACGGCTGGACACCACCCGTCACGGAGAATAGTGAACCCAGAGTCAACACGTTCCGTATTGAGCCAGCCAATCCGCAACCAGGGACGACAGTCAAGGTGATTTGGGATGTTGATAATGTCTCGAATGTTGCCATCAATATCGGTCATCCGATGATGATGAACACGGCCGACAAGATCAATATCTGGTTTGATAATTTGCCAGCGAAAGGGTGGCAGATGATCGATTTACCAGAGTCAGGGTGTATGCGAGAGCTACCGATTCGTTTGTTGACCAATCAGTCGGGGATGCGTGAATTAGATGAAATTCGTGTGTCGTATCCGACGCGCCAATGGGGCTTTAATGCGGCCGCGTTTGGTCTCGAAAATACTTGCCCAACCAGTGAGTTCTTGTTCGGCCGTCTTTCAGAGCAACGTTTTGAACATGGCTGGATGATTTGGTCGGAAGCGCGTGACATGATTTTTGTGATGTTCGACGCAGAGCAACCGAATTGGTCAAACCAAGTGTGGTGGCGCGATGATGGGTTCGATCCGGCCGTGCATCCGGTCTCCGATCCGTCGATTATTGCTCCCGATGGTTTGCGTCAGCCCACGTATGGCTTTGGCAAAGTATGGCGTGAAGAAAGCGCAATCCGCCAGCGATTGGGTTGGGCGGTTGATGCTGAAGTCAACTACACAGGGCATATCCAAGGCTACGCCCATGGCTCACGCCTCAGTTCGCGCTCTGGCACAATGATCAGTGGTGGCGATGGCTTTGTATGGAAGTTCAGTGCTGGCATGGGGCCGACAAGCTGGGAAAAAACAACTGTCTGGAATCCATAACGAGCAAGAACGAGCAAGCGAGAACGACCCAAGCGTGGCAGGTTATGATCTGTCACGCCTTTCGTTTATAAATCGTTGCCCAATCATAGGCAAAAAATGAGGCGGATCGGTTACAATCCTACTCACAATCAACTTTTAACTTTCAACTTTTAACTTTCAATTTTTTAACCTCTTAACTTTTTAACTCTTAAACCCCTATGAGCAAATTTATCATTGAAGGTGAACACAAACTAAACGGCACGATTACGGCGAGCGGCAACAAAAATGCAGCGCTCAAACTATTGCCGATGTGTGTCCTCACAGATCAGCCCGTTACCCTCCACAACATTCCTAACATTCTCGATGTGCGTAACACATTGCTGGTGATGCGCGACTTGGGCATCGACATCGACGATTTGGGTGGCGGCAGCTATCGCATACATGCCCACACTATCAACAAGACGGTGCTAGACACAGAACTGGCGGCGCGTACACGGGCTTCTTTTGTGTTTTCGGGGCCGATGCTGGCGCGAATGGGCGCGGTCGAGTTGCCGATTCCGGGCGGCGATGTGATCGGCGGCCGACCGTTGGACACGCACGTGCAGGGGCTACGGGCGCTGGGTGTCGATGTACAGCACCAGCGCGGCAAATTTATAATGAAGACGGCCGGACTAAAGGGTGCAGGCTACTTTTTGCAAGCAGAAGCGAGTGTGACCGCGACCGAAAATACGCTGATGGCGGCCGTGATGGCGACTGGCACGACGATTTTGCACCATGCCGCCAGCGAACCGCACGTGCGCGATCTATGTAACTGTCTTGTCCAAATGGGCGCGAAAATCGACGGTATCGGCAGCAATCGTTTGACGATTGAAGGGGTGGACAAGCTGCATGGTACCGAGTTTACGATTGGGGCTGATTTCATGGAAGTGGGCAGCTTTATCGGCGCGGCGGCCGTGACGGGGGGCAACATTCGGATCAACAATGCGTCGCCCGATACGTTGATGATGACGCGCCAAGTGTTTGCCAAAATGGGCGTGACGTGGACAGTAGACGGCGATGCGATTGTCGTTTCGGCCGACCAGTCGATGCAGATCGAACGGCCGTTGGGCGGCCGTATTCCCCAGATCAAGCCGTTGCCATGGCCCGGTTTTCCACCCGACTTAATGAGCATCGCTGTCATTTTAGCCACACAATGCACCGGCTCGATTTTGCTCCATGATTGGATGTATGAAAGCCGCTTCTTTTTCGTCGATAAATTGGTGTTTATGGGCGCACAGATCGTCTTGTGCGATCCCCATCGCATCATTGTGCAAGGCAAATCATCCCTCTACGCCGGTGATGTCACCAGCCCCGACATTCGTGCAGGCATGGCGATGCTACTCGCTGCGCTATGCGCCAAAGGGACAAGCACCATCGGCAATATCCACCAGATTGACCGGGGCTATGCTGACATTGAGCATAAGTTGACCGCATTGGGCGCGAATATCATTCGGGATGAAGGATGAAGTTACGGCCGCTTTCGTATTATTTCGCCTTGTGCATGGAGCTTCTTCAGTTGATGCGCCGGTAGCCGACTATCGACATTGAGCAGTGCCAGCATGTAGGCAATTTTGGCACTATTCTCGACTGTTTCTAGGCGCATAAACGCTTCCATCAACGAATCGCCCACTGTGAGCGACCCATGCCGTTGCAATACAAGTGCATCATAATCGGTGATCACATCGCGGATCGCTTGCGCGTTTTCTGTGCTGGATGGCGTGGCGTAGGGGGTGACAGGAATCCGGCCGAGAAACACCACCACCTCTGGAATGACATCGTCTGCAATCGGGATACCTGCGATAGATAGCACTATCGCGTG
>CALECP010000191.1 GCA_937949915.1 uncultured Anaerolineae bacterium | reverse complement strand
ATTCTTTGACGAACAAAACATCTCTCGTTAAAGTTTATGTGTGGTACAAAGAATCTCTCTAATCTGACACAATCATCATAAAAAAAGGAACGTCGCCTTATCACTAGGTAAGTCGCTTGGGAACGCTACCATTTGATTGTGAAATGATGAGGGAAAAATATCAAAGCAAGAGACGCAAGATGTTATGTCTCTACAAAATAATAGTGTTGTGTTTGCCTGCTATCCCCAAGCAGCAAGCGACAACAGAGGTGAAGGACAAAATTTATGATACGCACACGCACTTGGCTTGCTATGGCAAGCGCACTCCTACTCCCGCTTATACTTTTGTCGCTGGCATATACCGTTTTGGCAGTGCCAACGGCCGCGATGATGGACGAAGAATTAATTCGCAATGGTGATTTTGCGGCCGGTGATAGTGAGTGGTGGACGACCGTTTCTGTCGATGGCACAGTGACTGATGGTGTTTATAATTTGTCGATCACGGCCGGTGGCACAAACCCCTGGGACGCGATTGTTGGACAGTCGGCGATTGCTTTGCAGGCAGGTGAGACGTACACATTGACGTTGACCATTTCCGGCACGGCCGCCGAGACAGTTTCATTGCTGGTACAGAAAGATTCAGACCCGTACACCGGTTATTTGTCGGAGGCAGTCACACTTTCGCCCACACCAGAGACGTTGCAATTTGTGTTTACCCAGCCTGTAGACGACGCGGCCGCAGCGTTGCAAATCCAGATGGGTGGCAATGGTGAATTTGACATCACACTTGCCGATGTATCGCTGATGGGGCCTGTCCAAACAGAGTTTGAGTATCCCGAAGGGGAGTTGGTCGCAGATGGCGGCTTTGACGATGGTCAGGGCGCATGGTTCAACACGGGGACAGTCGATGCGGATGCCAGCACGGGCGCATTGTGTGGCACATTGCTCGACCCTGGCACAGAGACATTTGACGCGATTTTGGGCTTGAATGCGTTAGCGATTGAGGGCGGCCGTACTTACACAGCAACCATTACCGCATCGGCCGATATGGCGGTTGATATTCCATTGATCTTGACGGAGCAGGGTGGCGATTTCACCGAGCATTTGAGCGAGATGATGAGCTTGACGACGACACCGCAAACGTTCCAATATGTGTTTAGCCCTGCTGATAGCGATCCGGCCGCGTCATTGCAAGTGCGCCTCGGTGCGCTGGCTGTGTTGCCCACCGTTTGTATCGACGATGTTTCGTTGACTTCGGCAGTAGAAAGCGAGCCAGAACCGGCCGTTTCGACTTACGAGCGCATCGTCAATGGTGACTTTGAAAACGGGTCAGTTGACCCCTGGTGGCAAGCGGGTGCGGTTGAACGCCAAATTATTGACGGCGCGATGTGTGTCTCTGTTCCGGCCGATCCGACCAGCAACCCCTGGGATTATCTGACGGGCGAAGACGGCACATTGCTCGAAATAGGCGAGATGTACAACATTTCTTTTGATGCGTATGCGACCGTTCCCGTGACAATCAATGTCAATGTGGGCGCGTCCATTCCGAACTACACAGGCACGTACCAAGCCCCCGCGGCCGTGACCACCGCAACCCAAACCTTTACCTACACCTTCGTCTCGACGCTAGAGGGCAACTTGATCAATTTGTCGTGGCATTTGGGCGCACAGACAGAAGATTACCAAATTTGCTTCGATAACATTTCATTGCAAGGTGGCACGATCAACCCATTGCACGAACACAACACCGGCCCGACGATTCGGGTCAACCAAGTGGGCTACGCACCGGGCTTCCCGATGAAAGCGACGATTGTTAACGATGCGACTGAGCCGCTTATGTGGTCATTAAAAGACAGCGATGGCATGGTAGTGATGACCGGAGATACAACCGTCTTTGGCTATGATGGCGCGTCGGACAACACTGTTCACAAAGCTGATTTCTCTGGCTATGCAGGCACCGGCACAGACTTCACATTAGAGGTAGATGGCGAAGATAGCTACCCGTTCGATATTGAGGCGACCATTTATGATCAAATGAAGACGGATGCGCTCCATTACTTCTATCACAACCGGAGCGGCATCACCATTACCCAGCCCTATGTCGCGGCCGAATATACACGTCCGGCCGGACACATCGGCATTGCGCCCAATACGGGCGATACGGCCGTGACATGCGACACCGATCTCCCCGCTTCGCTCGATCCATCGTTGGCAGGCTGTGACTATTCGCTGGACGTGACACAGGGCTGGTACGATGCTGGCGACTACGGAAAATATGTGGTCAATGGCGGTATTTCTGTATGGACGTTGCTCAATTCGTATGAGCGTACACTACATGTTGCGGGTGCGAATGGCGGCGCGTTTGCCGATGGCTCGATGCCGATTCCAGAGAACAACAATGGTACGCCAGACATTTTGGACGAGGTACGTTGGGAGCTCGAATTTTTGTTGAAGATGCAAGTCCCGGCCGGAGAGGCGATGGCAGGCATGGCACATCACAAAATCCATGATCAAACATGGGATTCGCTGGGTATTATGCCGAGTGAGAGCGATAAAGAGCGCGTTTTGCAGCCGCCCAGCACGGCCGCAACGCTGAATCTGGCAGCCACGGCCGCCATGTGTGCGCGGTTGTACGAAGCGTATGATACCGACTTTGCAGGACAATGTTTGAATGCGGCCGAAGTGGCTTGGGAGGCAGCGGTGGCAACACCTGACCTGTATGCCCCGGCCGACAACAACAGTGGCGGTGGCCCGTATGACGATAGCGATGTGTCGGACGAGTTCTACTGGGCAGCGGCCGAACTGTATATTGCGACAGGCAAACAGGTGTATCTCGACTACTTGACCATGACCGGACTAGGCGGCTACGAAACGGGTGGCTTCTCGTGGGGTAGCGTCGGTATGTTGGGCAACATTTCGCTGGCGACTGTACCGAACGGATTGGCGACAGCCGATATGACGGCCGTTGCAGATGCGATTACCACCCACGCAGACGAAGTGGTTGGCTTCATCGACTCGCAAGGGTACGGTGTGGCCTATTTGCCAGACAACTACGATTATGTCTGGGGATCAAATTCGTCTGTGCTGAACAATTTGATCATCGTCGGTACAGCGTTCGATGTATCGGGCGATACGACTTACGAAAATGCGGTGATGGAAGGAATGGATTACATTCTCGGCCGAAACGCGATCAATCAGTCGTATGTGTCTGGCTATGGTGACTTTGCACCGCAAAATTTGTACCACACGTTCTGGGCTCCGCAGATCGATTCTAGCTTGCCAGAAGCCCCGGCCGGTGCGCTAGCGGGTGGGCCAAACACAGGCTTGCAAGACCCGATGGCGGCTGTTGCGCTAGAGGGCTGTATTGGTCAGAACTGCTATCTCGATGATCAGTCGTTCTCGACCAACGAAGTCGCCGTTAACTGGAACTCTGCCCTGACGTGGGTGAGCGCCTACGCGGCCGAAACGGCAAATGTTTCACCAACGGCCGTGACAATGAACAACAGCGAAATGGCACAAGGCTCTATGCAATGGATGCTGATCGTGTCGGTGCTGATCTTGGGTACGGCCGTGACACTGACGCTGAAACGACAACGATAAGCATCTCCCACTTCGATAGAATGATGTGAGACGATATAGACCAGAAGGGGCGCAACGTATTGCGTCCCTTTTGATTTTTACATTCGTGCAGCCCATCACCTCGGCCGAGAATTAGCAATTCACAAGAAACGCGCCGGACAATTGATTCTCCTATCGTTGTATGGCATCTTATGTGCGTCTAGTGGACAGATTAGTGGGTCAATTGACGGGCTAAAAGTACACTGACAGGCAACAAACAGTTGCATAGACAAAGCACATAGGACAAACAGTAGGCGGCGCAGCCAATGATTGTTTGTAGGATAAGCTGACAAATTTGTTCACATGGTGAGCATATTGTCAGTTTTTTGTTTATCCTCAACGTACAAAGCAAAACGGGCTGGGATCATGCAACTCTCCCGATGGGAAGGTGGCTTGCTTGTTGCTGTCAACCTGGTACGCTGGGTAGCAGATTTCACGTAATCGGGCATACTTGATATGATGCAAAAAACAATTGGTCAGTTAGAAGCAGATTTTACACGGTCAATGGTGCAGTTCGAGAAAGATTATCTCGGCCGTGGCCCAAAAGATGCGCGTTCATACATCATCGGTGATATGGTATTGGTGCGCTTGCAAGGATTATTGACCCCGGCCGAGCAAAAATTAGCCGAAAACAATCGCACCCTTGTCAAAGAAACACGTCGCCAACTATTTGAATCTTGCCGCCCCCTCTTGGAGGACATGGTCGAAGAGATTTTGGAAGTCAACATGATCAGTATGCACACAGACATCAGTAGCAAAACGGGTGAACGCATTGTCGTCCTCACACTCGACACAAACCTCAGCAAAAAGCTAAGCGCGTAAATAGTTCGTTAATGGTTCATGAAACAGGTAGCAAACCTAGACAAAATATGATAAATTAGTAGACAAATGCTGACAGGGCAAAGCGCAGATCATGTTTTGAAGGGCGTAATGCAGGGTAAGCTGGGACAGAAGCCAAAAAGGTTCTCGTCACCAGCTTTTTTGTTTTCAGGGCAAAAACCACATATCAAAAACGGAAGACTAGGCAAAGCGTAGACCGATTTGGCGGACGAGTTGCAGCGTAGACCATCTCATTTTCAGACAAATAATGTCTGGGTATGCGTTGGTCTTTTTATATTTATTGATATGTCACAGGGCAAAGCAAAATAGGAGTTAACGACTGTATGAACTTACTAACGACATTAGGTATCTTTGCGATTGTTGCCATTGCAGCCAAAAAAATTGGACAATGGTTCTCTAAAATAGGATTGCCATACATCACCGGTTATTTGCTGGCGGGTGTGGTAGCAGGCCCGTTCGTGTTTGGGTTGTTACCCAAAGAATCAACGACTGACTTGCGTTTTATAGATGATATTTCATTGGCCGTGATCGCTTTTGTGGCAGGCAGTGAACTGTACTTGAAAGAAATTCGACAGCGTGTTCGCACGATTGGCACAATTGCGGGAGCAGTGATTTTGTTTGCCGCTCCGTTGGGCGGTATTGCGCTGTATGTACTAACGGCATACATCCCATTTGCGGATGGGATGACAACGATGGAGCGTGTGGCGATTGCGATTTTGGGATCAACGATTTTGTTAGCACTATCCCCCCCATCAACGATTGCTGTGATCAAAGAAGTACGCGCCAAAGGGGATTTTACACGCACGTTGCTGGGTGTGACTGTCTCGATGGATGTGCTGATAATTGTTTTATTTGCAGTCGCAGTTGCTGTTGCCAGTGCGTTGTTGACAGGTATCGGCTTTAGCGTGATCTTTATCGGTCTACTGGTCATCGACTTGGGTGCGGCCATCATAGCAGGCATCATCGTCGGCAAATTGCTAGAAGCAGTGATGGCAACCCGTTTGCCCGGACTCGCACGAATCGCGCTGGTTGTGTTGATCGGCTATGTTGTTTTTGCGTCGTCCCATGCACTGACAGCGTTAACGTATGGCAGCACGGTCGAATTACATATCGAGCCATTGCTAGTCGCTCTCATCGGCGGCTTTTACATGACCAATTACACGCAATTTCGCAACCCATTCGAGCATTTGCTACACGACATCAGCCCGATTGTATATGTCGCATTTTTCACGCTCACAGGCGTGGGTATCAAGCTCGATATACTGGCACAAACATGGCCGATTGCAGTGGCATTGTTTGCGGTGCGGTTCGTGGGTATTTACGTCGGTGGCTGGGTAGGCAGCAAGGCGGCCGGAGAGCCAAAACGGTTTGCCCAATATGCAGGGTTAGCCTTGATTACACAAGCAGGGATCGCGTTGGGATTAGCCCGTGAGGTAGCGGTTGAGTTTCCTGCGCTGGGCGATGCGTTCGCCACAATGGTGATCTCGGTGGTCGTGATCAATGAAGTCGTTGGCCCCTTGTTCTTGAAGATGGCGTTGAAGCGCGTGGGCGAAGTCAACTTGCCGGAGACGCACCCAACGGGGACGAGACGCGATGTGTTAATTTTGGGTATCGAACAGCAGTCGCTGGCGTTGGCCAAGCAGCTTCAGCAAGCAGATTGGCAAGTGATGATGGCAGATACAGATCGGGAACATGTCATGTATGTAGCAGACGAGGCGACGCTACAAACACACCACATTCACACAGTTACTGCGGATGAATTAGATGGCTTGCTGACAACAGAGGTGGATGCTGTAGTCGCTATGTTGAGCAATGACACAGACAACCTTCATGCGCTGGAAATGGCATACAAAAAAGGTGTACGGCGACTGATAGTACGGCCGAACGACTTGAATACGGCAGCACAATTTTCTGAGCTGGGTGCATTGGTTATTGACCCTACTTCAGCGATGGTCAATATGTTGGAGCAAACAGTCCGCTCTCCGCAATCGGCCGCTATTTTGCTGCATCAAGATTCAGGGCGGGAAGTGGTACAAGTCACAGTCAACAACAGCGATGTGGACGGTATGCTGTTGCGTGATTTGCGGTTGCCAGAAGGGGTTTTAATGCTCGATGTGATCAGAGACGGCAATGTGATTTTGCCGAATGGCTATACGCGCTTACACATGAAAGATGAAGTGACGATTGTCGGCCGTGAGGATGGGTTGAATGAAGCGATGCTCAAATTAGGTTTTTAACCTCGACATTACATCCCGATGATGAACATATAGCTCCTGTTTGTTTTGCCTGCCCTGGCAAGGGTGTCGGCCGTAACGGCCGACACCCAGTACCTCTTTGCTCACGCTGTTGAAACACACGGGCGGTCAGTGCGCCTGACGGCGTTGCGAAAAACCCGTTTCAAACGGGTTTCAGTCGGCGTAGCAGCCGGTTTCAACCGGAGCGGT
>CALECP010000190.1 GCA_937949915.1 uncultured Anaerolineae bacterium | reverse complement strand
CTGTGTTGAAGCGGTATCCATAACATGTCCAATTTTTTGTTTTTTGTCGAACTCTATTTTGGACTAGATGCCGCTTCTTTTCACCTACCAGTTACGAGAAACTAAAGTACACCAAGCAACACCATACCTTTGATCATTTTTTTCATTTTCAACATATCGTACACTCCTATCTTTTATTCAATTACAAACTGGTCACGCACACATAATAACAGATTTCTGGCATTAATCTATTTGCATTTTCCGTACCCCTTTGGAGTTGCTTTAACCGGGAATATAACAACGATTTCATGAAATTTATCAGGCTCTTTGTGGCAACCTATTTATGCCATTGTCTGAGTATTTACCCCACCAGCAAGGTGATAACGAGGCGGCCGGGGCGGGGTACTCTGGGGTAAGCACATGAGGACGAGGGTGAGAGATAATTGTGAGTCGTGGTTGGTTGTGACGTTATCGATCAACTTAGAACGCATCCCAGTTTTTTTGAGATCACTATCCGTATTGCGGCGGGGGGGGTGCAATGTTAAACTGAGCGTAATGTCCCAAGCGATTTACCGAAAATGGCGGCCGCGCCGCTTTGCCGATGTAATCGGACAAGAACACGTCACCCGCACGCTGCAAAATGCACTCGCATCGGGGCGGACGGGTCATGCGTATCTGTTTTGTGGGCCGCGTGGCACTGGCAAGACGACAACGGCACGGTTGCTGGCGAAGGCGGTCAACTGTTTGCATGATGATGTGACAGAACGGCCGGACGATCAATGCCATATTTGCAAAGCGGTCGATGAAGGGCGTTTTCTTGATTTGATCGAGATTGACGCGGCATCGAATACGGGTGTCGATGACATTCGTGAGTTGCGTGACAAGATCAACTTTTCTCCGGCCGAGGGACGGTACAAGGTGTACATCATCGACGAAGTACACATGCTTTCGACGGCCGCCTTTAACGCGCTGCTCAAAACATTGGAAGAGCCACCCCCGCACGCTATTTTCGTGCTGGCGACGACCGAAGATCATAAAATTTTGCCGACGATCAAGTCACGCTGCCAGCAGTTTAATTTTCGACTGCTGTCATTGCCCGAAATTACGCGCCGCCTGATGTGGTTGGCCGAAAAAGAGCAATTGACAGTTGAACCGGCCGCCATCAATTTGATCGCACGGGAAGGCGCGGGCAGTTTGCGCGATGCCGAGAGCTTGATGGATCAGTTGATCACGGCACCCGGTGATGTGATTACGCTAGAGCGGGTGCAGCAGGTGCTTGGCACGGCTTCGACACAAGCGATGCGCGACTTGATCGATGCGTGGCTGACAGTCGATACGACAACCGGCTTGCGGCTGATTCACGAAGCGTTGGCGGTGGGGACAGATGCGCGGCAATTTTGTCGCCAAATGGTCGGCTATTTGCGGCAATTACTTCTATTGAAGGCGACGGGTGGCACGGCCGCGCTTGATCTGACGGCCGAACAGCACACCATTATGGTGGCGCAAGCAAACCGCGCTCATCGAGATGCCCTGATCGCGGCCGTCAAGCGTTTTAATGAAGCGGCTCTGTCGCCCGGTAACAATTGGCAGCCACAATTGCCCCTTGAGTTGGCGTTTATCGAATCTGTGCCGAGTAGCGCACCCGCTATCGTGCAGACGATTGCAACGCAACCAGTGACACAACCGGTCGCGCAACCAATTGCCCAACCCAAACCGCAACCGACACCTGAACCTATACGGCAAGCACCGCTACAACGTGAGTCAGAACGTGAGCCAGAACCGGCCGCGCCGTCTGTCGCACCTCCTGCTGCGGCCGATGCGTCACATGCAGTTACCATTACAACGGCGACCGTGCAAGCGCGGTGGGATGATGTGTTGGCGTTTTGTGGACAAAGAGATCGTGGGTTGCCGCCCTTGCTCAAAATGGGGCGCATGATGAATGTTGAGGGTGCGGTCGTCATTTTAGGCTTTCAGTATCCGATATTTAAGGATAAATTTGACGATCACCAACAGGCAAAAACGATTTTGCTGGATGGTATGAAACACGTTTACGGCCGTGACCTGACGGTGCGAACCGTTGTCTCTGGTGCATACAAGATGCCACCACCATCGAAGAAAACGTTGAAAGACGCTCCGGCCGTTTCACGGGCTGATGTAGAAGCATTGGCACAAGAAGTGGGCGGCGTGGTACGAGAATATAAATTAAATTAAGAAGAGTTATACAATGGCAAAAAAATCATTCCGAGGCAAACCGAAAAAGAAGAGTGCAAAAGTATCCCCCAATAATGTGATGTCGCAATTTAACCTGATGCAAGAGCAGATGGCAGCGACACAAGAGAAGTTGGCCGATGAGACGTTTACCGTTTCGGCCGCGGGTGGTGCGCTAGAGGTTTCGATCAACGGCGCACAACGATTGACTGCGCTCAAAATCGATCCAGAACTAATCGACGAAGATGACCCTGAATTGCTGACCGACCTCCTGATCTCAACTGTCAATCAAGCGATTGAGAAAAGCCAAACAGTGGCGGCCGAAAGAATGGAAGGCGTGACTGGCGGCATGGGTATGGGCGATCTGTTGGGCGGATTGGGCATGTAGCAAGTTACGAGTGACGAGTGGGTTGCTCTGTTGCTTGTTCACGTTTCTGTCAACGCTACATCATCAAGAATGAAGACCAGATATTTAATGGCATCATCTTTCACTCGTCGTTCGTCACTCGTACCTCGTCACTAAAAAATATGTCTAACGTACTGCCTAAACCTGTCCTGCGACTGATCAATGAGTTCGGCCGATTGCCCGGTATTGGCCCGAAGACGGCTTCGCGGCTGACTTTTTATTTGCTGCGGGGCAACGATGCGGGGCTGGCGGCCGATCTTTCGGCCGCGCTGGCAGAATTGAGCGAGAACACGCAATACTGCACCGCTTGCCACAACATTACAGAACAAAATCCGTGCGAAGTGTGTAGCGATACAGAACGCGATCAACAAGTGATCTGCGTCGTTGAAGAGCCGCTCGACGTGGTGGCGATTGAGCGGTCGCGTATGTTTGGCGGGGTGTACCATGTGCTACATGGGGCGTTGTCTCCGGTGGAAGGAATCGGCCCTGATGACCTGAAAATCGGTGAACTGATCGGCCGGGTGCAGCAGGGCGATTTCCGTGAAGTGATTTTGGCGACCAATGCGACGCTGGAAGGGGATACGACAGCCAGTTATCTGCAAATGCGGCTGGCAGATACGGCCGTGCGTGTGACGCGCCTAGCGCGAGGATTGCCTGTGGGGGGCGACATCGAATATACAGATGAAGTGACGCTCGGCCGTGCGCTAGAAGGTCGTCGTGAATTGAAGTAGTTTTACTGGAAAATCAGTTTTTCAGAGGCGGTGAAGGTGGAGAGAGCTACACCTATTGCTCTCTCCACAATCACCTTGACCTGCCTCCAACATACGTCTGTACTATCGTCGAGTCCCCACCGTCCTAATAACCAACACTACCTGCAAAAAACCAACACCACCTGTACAACCAACGCCACCCGTCCCTATCTTTGCCTTGTGTTGTCAAAAGAGGAAACCCTCTCGCTCTTTTGACGCACACTTGCCCCATCTCTGTTTTGCGATGCTGAGAGAGGAAACCCTCTCACTCTCTGCAACATCATACCTGCCCAACATTCGTACTTTGAAACCAGGAGAAACATTCCCTTTTGTTTACTCGTTCGCTTCAGCAGTTATACGATGAACAGAATGATACAGAAATCAGACAGCGGCCGTAATGTAAGGGGGGTATCAATTTTTAGGGCAATTTTGGGGTGAAATTGGGTGTGATCGCTCGATTACGGCGTAATTAGGCGTTTAATAAGCAGAAATAGCGCGAAAAACAGGTCGATCATGGTATTTCTGCTTCTGACCACACAATTTCAAATTCTTCGATAAAGGCTTGTGCGAAGGTGGGATCGTCGATGATGATCACATTTTCGTCGTTGTTGTCGGCCGCGGCATTGCTGAAGTTGAATGAGCCGAAGATGGTGATCCGGCCGTCGATGATCATTACTTTGTGGTGCATGAGGCGGCGATTGCCATCTTTGCGTACTTCCAGATTATCGAGCTTGGCACGGCGGAAATCGTTAAGGTAACTGGCGGCCGTGTCTGCGCCTGTTTTTTCGATCACACCCTGTACAAAGACACCATCGTCGGCGCGTTCGATAATCGCTTCGCCAATATCTTCGTTGGTGAACGAGAACGCCATAAATAAAATCTCGCGCTCGGCACGGGCGACGACACGTGCGATAGATCGTGCCACTTCATGTTCAGATGCGAAGTAGTTTTCGACGGGAATACCGCCCAGCGTCAGCTTGGTGTCGTTGTTGCGGGGGCTGGTGGGGCCAAAGGCGCGGTCGATGTACATTTCGTCCATTTCGGCCGTGTAATTGTCGGCAAGCTGGGGGGCATCGAGCCAGACGAGATTGTTGTTGTTGCAGTAGACACCGGTCGAAGCAAAATTCATCGAACCGGTCCAGAGGTAACGGCCGTCGATGATCACAAATTTGTTGTGCATCAGTGCGCTGCGTTTGTCTTCGATCACGCTTGTGCCGTTGCGCCGGAGACGGTCTATCGTTGCTTTGGGCGTGTGTTCGTTATCGACGACAACGCGCACGGTGAGATTGCGCTCTTCGGCCGCGATCAGTGCGTCGATAATCGGTTTCGAGTCGAGGTCAAAGGCGGCGATGTCGATTTGTTGTCGTGCTTCGTCGATGGTGGCGGCGACCACTTCATCTATGCCGCCTTCGCGGTCGGCCGTGGCTGGGCAAGTGGCCGAGGTGAACAAAATATCATAGTCAAAATAATCGGTAATTAGCTCCGGGTCTGCCGGATCACCATTGCCCAAAAGGCCGCCATCTAGCCCAAAGTAGCCGATAGCGAGAATGAGCAAAATGGTGATGATGCCGCCGATACCCGCATAGCGGCCGGTGTTGGAAGTGGGGGCTGGATCGGGTGCGGCCGTCCATTCTCCATAATCGTTGTCGTCAATTTGAGACATGGTTGCTGTCCTTGTAGCGGCTGTTAAAAATCATCGAAGCCACCCATGCCGCCGCCCATATCATCACCCATATCGAGGTCGGGCAACGCTTTTTCGATCTCGTCTGGCGATTGCCCTTTTTCAAGACGGTCTACCACTTCACCAAATTCATCGCCGAGGTCTTCACCCATTTCGCTGCCCATTTTCCGCATCATACGGCCGAGTTCTTTCGGGTCATCACTCTCCATAGCAGCGAGTGCCGATTCGTCCATCAGGCTGTCCATGCGACTGTCTTCCGATTTGGCGATAGCGATGCGCCGGATGCGTCGTTGGAGACTGTCACTGTTGCAGTGGGGGCAGGCGGGGTCGGCCGTGTCGTATTCGGCGAAGGAGAAAAAAAGTCGGGCTGGTTTATTACATTCGTGACAGCGATAATCGTAGTATGGCATAGGTTTATGTTAAGAGGTTAAAAAGTTAACAAGTTGAAAGTTAACAAGTTAAAATGTTGAAAGTTAAGAAGTAGAAAGGTTATTCTAACCTGATTATAAATTGTGAAAAAATGGATGCAACTGTGACAGAAGCAACAACTTTTATTCGGCCGAAACATCCGCTCATCATTATTATCTCTGGCCCATCTGGTGTGGGTAAGGATACGATAGCGCGGGGATTGATCGAACGCAACCCAGAGCAGTTTTATTTTGTGGTGACGGCGACGACGCGGCCGCCGCGTGAAGGCGAAACAAACGGTATCGACTACTTTTTTGTGAGCAACGATGAGTTCGCTCGTATGATCGAGTCGGACGAGTTGCTGGAATACGCGATTGTGTATAACGATTACAAAGGCGTACCGAAGCAACAAATCCGGGATGCGCTGGGTAGCGGCCGGGATGTGATCATGCGCGTTGACGTGCAGGGCGCGGCGACGCTTCGCAAGGTATTACCCGATGCGATCTATATTTTTCTTAGTGCAGAATCGGAGGAAGCACTCGACCAACGGTTGCGCGCCCGCCGTTCGGAGAGCAATGTGGAGTTGGCGATTCGGATTGCGACAGCACGTAAAGAGATGCGACGGGTCGATGAATTTGACTACTTTGTGATCAATTATGACAACGAGCAGGAGGCGGCCGTCGATAGTTTGGTGGCGATCATGTCGGCCGAAAAGTCGCGTGTTGACCGAACAGCTATCTCTTTGTAGGAAAGGTGACGGACAGGTGCGGGGTTAAATCCCGCACCTGAATAACGCTTACACGCCCCAATCCCCCCACCAACAACCAAAACATGCAATCGGCTCATCACTCGTCATTCGTGGTTTGTCACTAATAAAAACGTACCGACACAAACGGCCGCCATTGTAACGATCAGGAGCATCGTCCAAATCGGGGCAGCCTCTTGTGTTTGGAGGGTGACGGCCGTGGGGACGGCGTTGCTGCTGGCAAGCATCACATCCCCTGCGTCTGGCACGATGTCGGCCGCGATATATTGCATCCCGTTTTCGGTGACAATCGTATGTGGCAGCGTTTGACCGCCCTGCGAGACAGAGATGTTTGTCCATGTAGCAGGCATCGGGAATAGCGTCGTCAGCGCATGATCATAAATGGTGTCGTCAAGCGGATCGGTGAAGAGATAGGTTTGCTGTGCGGCCGTGTCCTCTAGCAAAACACACGCTACATTGTCCCGCTCTTTGATGTAACGGGTCGCGTCACCCATCGTCGCCATCCAAATATCGCCGTTTGCGACATGCGTGTTGATCGAGCCAAACCAATCGTCGAGCCATTCGGACGCAATCGGCTGCCATGACCCGTCAGTTTCTACACCACTGAACGGCACAACTGAATGCCCGTCCATCACGCCCCAGCCCCCGGCTGCAACGACCGCATCGATCCATTGTTGCGCTTCTAGCAAGACGGCCGCCTCACCGGCCGTGCTGCGCGGGCTGACAAAATACGGCTCGTAGCTGGCGAGACGCGACCATTGATCGGTCGTAGGTGAAGCTGAATTGAACATCGTCGGGATACCTGTCACCGAACGGGCCGCTTCATAGTATTCCATCGTAATGGTGCGAACATCTGCATTAAAATCGGCAAACGGATAGGCGAAACTGATGATCGGCACACTGGCTGGCACATTGGCGGCGATTTGGCGATTGGATTCTGCGAGTTGCCAACGGATCGTGCCGGGGATGTTGTCGTCTCCTTCATCTAATTGGGGCAGATGAGGGTGCGACATCGTGTGCGCGCCGATTTCATGCCCATCGGCCGCGAGTTCGTTGATCTCTGTCCATGTCATATAGTTGCCACCCGTGACACCGGCCGCGATAAAGAATGTCGCCGGGAAGCCGTAGCTATTGAGAAGCGGCCGCGCATAGGTGTATTGCGACATATAGCCATCATCAAAAGTGAGCGAAACGGCCGATTTTGCATTCCCCGGCCATGGCGCGATAGTGACATCACATTGCTGATTCGCTGGAATCGGGGTGGGTGTCATCGTGGGCGTTGCCGTTGGCAAGGTCGATGTAGCTGTCGGTATAGGTGTGCCTGTTTCGGTCAGCACCACGTTGTCAAAACAGACGGTTGTCGCCGCTTGTGCGCCCAATTGAAACGCGAAAACGCTGACAGGATCAGTCGGTTCTGTCATTGTGAAGTC
This sequence comes from uncultured Anaerolineae bacterium, assembly GCA_937949915.1. GTDB lineage: Bacteria > Chloroflexota > Anaerolineae > Promineifilales > Promineifilaceae > CALECP01. The sequence continues at coordinate 1,830 of CALECP010000190.1, read as the reverse complement.
AAATTGATACGATTGCGCCGTACTGACCATCACTGAGTCGAGCAAGTAGGTTGTCCAGGGTGCTTGTCCGTATGCCCACACCACATTGATCTGTGTGGGGTCGTCTGCCCATGCGTCAAACGTGACGCGATAGGTGCGATTGTTTTCGATGTTGATCCGGTTGGTGCTGCCAAAAATCACATCCCATGCGAATGTGCCGGGGTCAGTGACATCGACACACCCGGCACCACTGCTGCCATCGGCCGTCGCGCCTACGATGTACCATTGTGATGTTCCTGCGCTAAAGTCGCCATTTGTGCCGATCAGCGAAGGCCCTGTCGTGTCCGGTGTGGCTGTGGGTGAGCCAGTAGAACTCGGTGTCATCGTTTGTGTTGGTGCTGGTGTTGGGGTTAATGTCGGTGTGGCTGTTGCCGCGCTGGGCGTAGGTGTGTGTGTCGGTGTGACAGAGCTATCATGCAAGCATGTGTCAATCGCCGCCATCAAGTCGTCGTTACTCAGATTTTGGGTGATCTCCCAGCCCATCACACCGCCGAGATTATTGTCCAGGGCGTATTGCGCTTTTTCGCACATCGACTGCGGATCGTCGTAGCTGATAAATGCGCCCCCATTGAGCGTGGGGCTATACAGGTAGGGTGATTTGGCGATGTCGTCCCAGTACCGTTGATAACCGTTTGTGCCGATCCAACTGATGATGTTGTCGTAGCTGCTTTCATACGCCGTACCGCCCGGTTGACCTACACCGTTTGTGCCGCCATCGGCCGTACCGTACCAACCCCGGCCGTAAAAAGCGACCCCCATCACAATTTTTTCAGAAGGGACACCGCCGTTGATCAAATCTTGAACCGCTTTGTCACTGCTCATGCTGATGGTACTCAGTGGGCTGTCGTAAAGCGGGGTGTGATGGTAGGCGTTTGGTGTCCAGCCGCCAGCCATGTCATAGGTCATAATGTTGAGGCTATCAAGTGGGGCAGAGAGGGCGGCGAGGTCAAATGGATTGTAGATGCTGGTCGCTGCACCGAGGGCGATGCTCAATTCTTCATCGGCCGTCATCGCGGCGCGAAATTCGTTGAGTAAGGTGACGTAGTTGTCGATGTCGGCCGAGCTACCCGGTGTATCTGGCTCACCACCAACGACGGGATGCTCCCAATCGAGATCGATACCATCAAATCCGTAGCCGCGTGATAGTGCCATGCACGTATCTATCATGTGGGCGCGGAGGGCAGGGTCGGCCGCAACGGCCGGAAAGTTATCTGACCATGTCCAGCCACCGACAGACAGCAACACGCTGATATGTGGGAAGTTTGCCTGGATTGATTGCAGTTCATTGATGGTTGCGTTCGAGCCAGCCGGTTCGCATGTACCGTCGGCTTCCAGATCGATAAACGCATATTGCAGATGGGTCAAGCGATCCGCATAGGCAGAAATATCAGGCCCATTGCGCCAATCGGGGTAGTACAAGATCACTTTTTTGTCGTGTGTGGGAGGTGCGGCCGTGACTGTCTCGGCCGCCCAAAAAAGCAGGATGCTAACACATAAGATCAACGATAGTCGGGCAAAACGGGGTCGTGCGGACAGGGGTGGGAACATGGGAACTCCTATTTCTCTCGTTATTCAATAGTATCCGCCGCTAATTGGTAAAAGCGGCTTCATTTCCCTTATCGTACTAGAAAAAAACTTCGTTCCAAAAATGTAACTATACAGGTATCCAATCTGTGATATAAATGATGGTCATGGACGAACTGCGGCAAGAAAATGCGGCCCTGAGAGAAGGCATCCAACATCTACGCGAACGGAATGCGGAGTTAGAGGAGCTTGTCAAGCAATTGACAG
>CALECP010000189.1 GCA_937949915.1 uncultured Anaerolineae bacterium | reverse complement strand
TCCTCTACAACCATACTATCTGTTGCAGATGGGGGAATCATTGTTGGTGATTGTGTGGGGGTTGAATCACAACCGATCACCAAGAAAATCAGGAAGAATCCTGCTATCATTATTTTTTTCATCAAACTTATCTCCCATAAGTGTACATATACACTTTGTTTTTGCTGTTCTCAGAACAAAGTGATTTTACAGGTAAAAAATCGTACTACAACAATAGCTCACGGAGCAATCATCCATCGCTTTCATGTTTCGCCTATTTACTTCTGAGATTATTCGCGTAGAATGTTGGGACACTTGGGGATGATCGGCTTCGACGGAGTATGTCATGTCCAGAGCTGCAAGCCGAGCACGACCACAACTCGTTAATCTGGGTCACAGCACATTAAGTGCCAACGCGAAAGCAAACTACAGCGCAATGCCGCTCGCTGCTTAATAGCAGTTAGCTAAATTGCTACGGTCCAAAACGGACCCTGCGTCCCACCTAACCGTTCGCTAGCCGGGTGGGTTCTGGGATGTCATAAAAGTTAGCGTGCCCCCCGGTAATGTCGATAACCGGGGCTAGAGGCGTTGCTTAGGGCGACCATCGATGCGCCACACGGCGAGTACCCAGTTAGCCGGGGCACGTGTGGTCTAACAGGAAATAGGCTGACTAAGCTTGTAGAGGTTTTGCGGCAGGGTGCTGCGGACGCGGGTTCGATTCCCGCCATCTCCACTTTTACTTTCAGGGGCGGCCGAACGGCCGCCCCTCTGTGATCACTTATGGAAAACACGGCCGTTCTCAACGAATATACGCAACTGGCAGACAAATATGATGCGCGATGGCACACGTACACCGTCAACTCAATAGCGGCGACGCTGAAACGGGTTGAGGTTCGGCCGACTGATCACATTCTGGATGTCGGGTGCGGCACAGGCGCGTTGCTGGCGCAAATCAAGGCGAATAGAGTGGGGATCGATCCATCGGCCGCTATGCTCACGATGGCGCGACACAAACTCCCGGCCGTGCCATTTCTCCGCGCTTGGTCAGACCATATCCCCTACCCCGACAACTATTTTGACATCGTTTTTACAACGAGTAACTTCCACTATTGGCGCAATCCTACGGCGGGGCTACACGAAGTCAAGCGGGTTTTGAAACGGGGCGGCCGTCTCGTCCTCACCGATTGGTGCAGAGATTACGCTACGATGAAACTGATGCACGTCTACCTGCGCCAAAGCGATGATGCGGTGCAACAAACGTATACGACGGCCGAGATCAGCACATTGCTCGCCATCATCGGCTTTCAAGATGTGACGACCACACGCTACAAAGTGACACCGATATGGGGTTTGATGACGGCCGTGGCGCAAAAAGCATAGCATCACGGAATACACGGCTCAGGCAGCATCAACAATTGATATTCGGTTAACGTCATATTCGATTCGTGCAGCCGCGTCGCCAAATCAACGCCCACATACCGAAAATGCCACGGCTCATAATAAAATTGCGTGATCGGATACGCGGCCAATGGGTAGCTCAATGTGAACCCGTATTCGTGAGCGTGTTCTTCTAGCCATTTGCCTTCTGGCGTAAGATAAAAATTGGTGTGGAATTGATTTTCCAGCATCGGCGACCCAAAATCGACCGTTGTACCAAGCTGGTGTTCGCTTGTGCCGGGGGGCGCACTCAATTGATCTACACGATCTGGGTATTGCTTTTCCCATTTTTCGCGGGCAATGGCTTGTGTCGAGTAACTACGGTAGCCGCTGATGATGGTTGGGGCTAACCCTTCGGCCGCGTCCATCGCCTGCATGATACCGAGCAAGGGCGTGATCAATTCTGCCCGGACGTGTGTCCCGTAGCCAAAAGTGATTTCGTGTGCAAAATAATCGCTCAATGGGACAAGATCGGCCGGAACATAATCGGCACTGATCGGGTATTGGCGTGTCACAATGGTGAGCAGGCTGTCGGCCGGGATACGCTCAGTGCAGGGCGACAATGGCGTAGGCGGAATGGTTGCGGTTGGGATGGGCGTTTGTGTGCTTGTCGGCCGCAATGTCGGTGTTGCCAGCATTACTGTCCGCAAGGTTGGTGTCGCTGGTTCCGGCCGGGTCGCAACGGGGGTTACGCTTGCCAGCAGTTGTTTGAGCGGGGTTGGTAAAGGGGTTTGTGCGTCGATAGCGATAGTGGGAATCGGCTGCATAAATTGTTGTGGCGGGTATGTGCTGGTTGGAAAAGGGGTCGGGGTTTGCAGTGTGGCAAATGGGGAGGGCGCACAGGCGGCCGATCCAACCGCGATTATCAAGAATAAAAACCAGCGTCTACAACTACAAATACAAAGAATCATGTGTAGCAGATTGTATGTGTGTCCGGCCGCTATTTCAAATACCTCGCATCGTCTAAAAACAAAACGCCCCGGCCGAATCGGCCGGGGCGTTTTTTATTCACTGTTGAGCCAGCATATCACCATGCTTACTCAATCACGAATGCTTAATTTTGACGGTAGGCTACTTTGCTTACGGCCGTTGCAACTACAAGCGCAACAACCAAAGCCAAGCTCAACGCCATCATCATGCCACTGCTCATCGCAGACGCACCAGACATACCGACACTCGTTGGTGTACCAACTTCCCATGAGAAGTTTACGGTCGCCGTATCGGTACCGTCAGTCACAGTCAAAGTCACAGCGTAATCGCCTGGTGAAGTCGGTGTACCACTCATCGTCCCTGTTGCAGGATCAATCGTGATGCCATCTGGTAAACCAGTTGCACTAAATGTCAATGTATCACCATCAGCATCGGCCGCTGTTGGTGTGTAAGGGGTGACAGGCACATTGACGTGCGGATCAGATGTCGCTTGATTGGCTGCAGATAAAGTAGGGGGTGTATTAGGCGTTTCTGTAATTGTCCATGTGAACGTTGCGGTCGCCGTATCAGTACCATCATCAACCGTCACGTTAACCGAATAGCCACCCGGTGTCGTTGGTGTTCCACTCATCGCACCCGTTGCAGGATCAATCGTAATACCATCTGGCAAGCCCGCCGCACTAAATGTCAACGTATCGCCATCAACATCAGATGCTGTTGGTGTGTAAGGCGTTACAGCTACGTCTTCTACATCGCTTTGATCGGCCGCAGATAACGTCGGCGCGGTGTTCGGTGTTTCCGTAATTGTCCATGTGAAGCTCTCTGTTACATCCACAGTACCGTCATTGACTGTTACATTGACAGCATAGCCACCCGGTGTGGTTGGTGTTCCACTCATCGCGCCCGTTGCAGGATCAATCGTAATGCCATCTGGCAAGCCTGTTGCGCTAAATGTCAATGTGTCGCCATCAACGTCAGATGCTGTGGGCGTGTAAGGGGTTACAGCTACATCCTCTACATCGCTTTGGTCGGCCGCAGACAATGCTGGTGCCGTATTCGGTGTTTCCGTGATTGTCCATGTGAACGTTGCGGTCGCCGTATCGGTGCCATCATCAACCATCACAGTTACATCGTAGCTACCTGGTGTGGTTGGTGTCCCACTCATCGCACCCGTTGCAGCATCAAGCGTAATGCCATCTGGCAAGCCTGTTGCGCTAAATGTCAATGTGTCGCCATCAGCGTCAGATGCTGTGGGCGTGTAAGGGGTTACAGCTACGTCTTCTACGTCGCTTTGGTCGGCCGCGGACAATGTTGGCACATTATTAGGCTCAACTACTGCTGCAGGGATGACACAATCCTGTGTTTCAATCGGAATCAAACTACCAACCAAATACGCATGTGAAGCAGACTCGTCAACTGCATTGACATTTTCGAATGTCAATATCTCGTCGGCCGCCAAAGGTGTTGCTGTCGTCAATGTAACAACAGCAACCTCAATCGTTGCATCGCTGATTGGTCCCCAACCAGGCACATCAGTCCGTGAGGCAAGAAACGCAATTTGCGTACCTAAATCTAATGCGAAGCCATCCGTGTTGAAGCCTGTGCTTTTTACCGCAGAATCAAATGTCAATATCGCACTGTTGTAGTTCATTACAAGTTGTGCAGCATCAATCTCAGTTGCAGCATCGATCTGTGCAACAATGGTCACTGTAGCGGTTGTGCCATCATAGTCAACATTAGGGCAACTCAACACAACACCGGCCGTACCACCGCCATTATCAGGGTTTACAGTCCAAGTGAAAGTCAGATCGACTGTTCCACCATTGCCATCATCTACCGTCACTGTCACATTCGATGTGCCAGCCGTTGTGGGCGAACCACTTATTGCACCTGTCGCTGCATCAATAACAACACCAGCCGGCAAACCTGTCGCCGAGAAAGTCAGAGTATCGTTGTCTACATCGCTGGCAGTAGGTGATACAGAAACAGTATCACCTACTGTATTTGTCTGATCACCAATAGCTGTTGCTGTTGGCGGGTTATTTGCATCACCTACGGGGATAACACAGTCAACTGTATCAATTTCAATCAAGCTACCCACCAAATATGCGTGTGAGGCAGATTCGTCGGCGGCCGCAACATTTTCAAACGAGAATGTCGCCGTAGATGCGAGTGGTGTTGCTGTCGAGAAAGTCACAGTTGCAACTTCAATCGTCGTGCCATCAATAGGACCCCAGCCAGGGACATCGGTACGAGACGCAAGGAATGCGATTTGCGTACCAAGGTCAAGACCAAACCCATCTGTGTTAAAACCTGTTCCTTTTGTAACAGAACCGAACGCCATCGCGCCACTGTCATAATTCATCACAAACTGCGCTGCATCGACAAGCGTGCCAGCATTAATGTCGGCCGAAACAACCAAAGTAACGGTTGTCCCATCATACTCTGCTGTTGAACAGTACATATTGATTTCAGCTTGCGGAACTGATGTCTTGACCACTTGAGCAGAACGTGTCGTAACCAGTGTATCACCTGTCTTAGATGGGAAAGTCAAATCTGTTGATAAAATAGACAAATCCGCACCACTGATCATGCCATCTTCATTAAAGTCTGCACGTGGATCAACGCTTGCTGAAGCAGCAGGGAATGTCAGACTTGCGCTCAGAATAGACAAATCGGCACCTGAGATCGAATTATCATCATTTGCATCACCATCTAAAAGCGTCACAGAGCCACTTACATCAACCATTCCAGTAGCAGGTAACGGACCTCCCAATGTAGCTGAAGTAATAAGCGCGCCAAGATGATCGTCTCCCTTCACATACAGATCATAAGCAGGACCAACCGGGTAGCCATCAACTGTAAAACATCCCACCGTCCCGGGCGCACTCTGGATCATAGCGTCACTTGAACCATTGAGGGTTGTGCCACCATCTCGCAATTCCCATTCGACAGGCTCATCCCAACCTGTTTGGCGAGTACCTTGTAAGTCCACGCAAACTTCAATTGTGCCTGTTGGGGCAGCAAATACACTGCTTACCATAGTCGTCAAAGCTACGATAATAAGTAAAGTTATTCCTGTAAACTTTAATTTTTGTAACAACATCATTTTCTCCTTATTCAATTTATTAGCTTACTTTGTTTGATTTTCTCCACGAATTTTCTAGTCTAATGTTCGAAACCCAGAGCTGCTCAATAACAGATTTGGCATCATGCCACGAACACAGCACACAGGCAAATAGCAAACAAAAAAACAGTCATAAAATTAAGCCTACACCTTATTAAAATAATAGGCATAGGCTTATATTTTACTGGCTTTTATTATTGCTTTCTTTTCATTTTATATTTTATAGTTTTAACTATCTCCTGTTTTTGATGGGAATGTCAAATCAGTCGATAGGATCGATAAATCGGCACCACTGATTACACCGTCCTCATTAAAGTCTGCTCGTGGATCAACAGAAGCAGATGCTGCCGGGAACGTCAAACTTGCGCTTAAAATAGACAGATCAGCTCCAGATATTGAATTGTCATTATTAGCATCGCCATCGAGCAATGTAACTGTCCCGCTCACGTCAACACTTCCAGTACCAGGCAATGGGCCACCCAACGTTGCAGAAGTGATCAGTTCACCAAGATGATCTTCACCTTTAACATACAGATCGTATGCAGGACCAATAGGATAACCGCCTACAGTAAAGCATCCAACAGTGCTTGGCGCACCTTGAATCATCGCATCACTTGAACCACTGATTGCGGTCGCGCCACCGCGCAACTCCCAGTCAACTGGCTCATCCCAGCCTGATTGCCGCGCTCCTTGAAGACCAACACAAATTTCGATTGTGCCAGTCGGTGCCGCACTAACAGTGCTTACAAGAACCGCTACAATGATGGACAGCACAAATGCTATCCCCACTAATTTTGTCGAAATTAACTCTCTCATCATTTTTATCTCCATATCTCGATAGATTTTGGGTATGTACTCACACCATGTGAGTTTACATCCCAATCAACGCCTTTATTGTATGTGATTACACTTACAAAACAAGCATAACCTGGTGAATCTGTACAAAAATGTGCGATTTGTGTGTATTTGGTGAATGGATTTGGGTGGCGATTCTTATTTTTTGCGGCAAAATTGGGAGCGAGTGCCAAATTCGATGAGTTTGGTGTGTGATTGTTGAAATAATAGCAAACGGCCGAAACGCCCAAAAAGATCAGCATCATTTGTTTTACACACAGACGGTGTTCGGATAAATGGAAAGGAGCAAACAGAAATTGAACACAAATCGAACGGTACTTTTGATGATATTAGATGGTTGGGGAGTGCGCTTGTCTTCGGAAGGCAACGCTGTTCTTCAGGCCAATACCCCTTGCTTTGATCGGCTGGTGAAAACATATGAGTGTTGTTTTCTCACTGCGTCGGGAGCGGCCGTTGGTTTGATGGCAAATCAAATGGGCAATTCTGAGGTTGGTCATTTGAATTTGGGCGCGGGTCGAATTGTGCGTCAAGATATTTCACGCATCGATCATGCGATTGACACAGAAACGCTGGGCGGCCGATTAGACGCAAAACTGACGCTGGGCGCGAATAACAAATTACACTTGATCGGGCTATTGGGGTCGGGTGGCGTACACGCGCATGATCGACATCTGCGGGCAATACTGCGCTCGCTGAAAGATCGGCCGTACCCGATCATCCTCCACATTGTGACCGACGGCCGCGACACACCACCACAGAGCAGTGCCGAATATCTGCAAGCATTAGAGCAATTTATCCGCGACGAGCAAATCGACGCGACAATTGCGACAGTGAGCGGCCGCTACTACATGATGGATCGTGACAAACGATGGGAACGCACACAAAAAGCGCATGACGTACTGGTTGAACGTACCGGTGAGCAAGCCGACACGGCCGCACAAGCGATTCAACAAGCGTACACAAACGGCGTAACAGACGAATTTATTTTGCCAACCATCATCAAAACAGAAACCAACACGGCCGTCGAAGCAGGCGACAACATTTTCTTCTACAACTTTCGTGCTGACCGAATGCGCCAAATCGTCGAAGTGTTCTCTGATGATGCCAATCCGATTTCGTCCCCTGTCCGGCCGCACATTATCACCATGACCACATACGACGAAGATTACACCGTTGACGTGTTGTTTGGCATGGAGATATTGGACGATACGCTGGCTGAAACAGTGAGCAAGCACAATTTGACCCAACTACACATGGCAGAGACAGAAAAGTACCCACATGTGACCTACTTTTTTAACGGCCGCCGCGAAACCGCTTGGCCCGGAGAAGATCGCATCGTCGTGCCATCCCCCAAAGTGGCGACCTACGATTTGCAGCCAGAAATGAGTGCGCGGGAAATGACCGCCATCTTAAAAGAAAGGCTGCAAACAGGTGACGAGGCGTTTATCGTTATTAATTATGCGAATCCTGACATGGTGGGACATACCGGTGACTTGCAGGCAGTGATCAAGGCGATAGAAACAGTCGATACGTGTGCGAGCGAGATTATTGACGCGGTGCTGGCAAAAGATGGTGTGGTGCTATTGACGGCCGATCATGGCAACGCTGAATTGATGGTTGACCCCATCACGGCCGGGCCGCACACCTACCACACCACCAACCCGGTGCCATTACTGGTGATCAGCAATGCAAACCAATACCAGATCGCTTGTCAGGGCATCTTGGCCGATATTGCGCCAACGGTATTAGATTTGCTAGATGTGCCACAACCGGAGAAGATGACGGGCAGCAGCGTCATTTTGAAAAAGCATTGAGGCGACGAACTGTTCTCCACTCGTCACTCGTCATTCGTCATTCGACGCTCGTCACCACTTCCCACTATCGTCTGACTTGATAATTCGGGGCTTCTTTGGTCACGCTCACACTGTGAGGGTGGCTTTCTAGCAGCCCCGCATTGGTGATTTGGACAAATTGGGCTTTTTCGCGCAGTTCTTTGAGTGTTGCCGCCCCCACGTAACCCATACCCGAACGCAAACCGCCCATCAATTGATACAGTACGTCATCCAATTGTCCTTTGTATGGCACTTGCCCTTCGATGCCTTCAGGCACTAATTTATGACGATTGGATGCGCCTTGTGCCGAGCCGTAACGATCTGCACCATGCCCCTGCATGGCACCCAGGCTACCCATACCGCGATACACTTTGTAGCGTCGCCCTTCGTACAGAATAATTTCGCCTGGACTCTCTTTCAGGCCAGCCAGCATCGAGCCGAGCATGACAGCATCCGCCCCGGCCGCCAACGCCTTTACGATGTCGCCAGAGTAACGAATGCCGCCATCCGCAATGCAGGGAATATCATGCTTGTGCGATTCGGCCGAGCAATCACGCACGGCCGTGACCTGTGGCACACCGACACCCGCAATGATGCGCGTCGTGCAAATCGAGCCAGCCCCGATGCCCACTTTGATCGCATCTGCACCGGCACTGATCAAGTCGCGTGTACCCTCGGCCGTCGCCACGTTGCCCGCGATGATCGCCACATTTGGATACCTGCGTTTTGCTTCCTCCACCGTGTTCAAAACAGACAACGTGTGTCCGTGTGCAGTGTCAAAAACGGCAATGTCCAGCCCGGCCGCCACCAACTTTTCCAATCGTGCCAGCCCTTTCTCTCCCACACCGATCCCGGCCGCGCACAGCAAACGGCCGCGTTCATCCGTAACCGCATTCGGGTAATCGAGCTTTTTGATGATGTCTTTGACAGTGATCAACCCTTTCAATTTGCCATCTGCGTCAACGAGTGGCAGCTTTTCGATGCGATGCTTGTGCAAAATATCACGCGCTTCTACCAGTGTCGTACCAACGGCGGCCGTCACCAAATTCTCGCTCGTCATAAAGTCGGTCACAGGCTGCGGCCCAGGCGTGATGAAGCGTGTGTCCCGGTTGGTCAGCACGCCGACCAGTGTGCCGTCCGCTTCGGTAATCGGTACGCCCGAAATTTTGTAATGGCTCATCAACGCTTCTGCGTCGGCAAGTGTCGCATCCGGCCGAAGTGTGATCGGATCGACGATCATGCCCGATTCGGAGCGTTTTACTTTGTCCACTTCATTCGCTTGCTGGTCGGCCGACAGATTGCGGTGCAGCACACCGATACCCCCCAGCCGAGCCATGCCAATCGCCATCTGCGATTCAGATACAGTGTCCATCGCGGCCGAGAGCAGCGGCACACTCAGCGCAATATCTTTCGTCAATTGGGTGCGAATATCGACCGCGGCCGGTAGCACTTCCGATTTGAGCGGTTTCAACAGAACATCATCAAACGTCAAAGCTAATTCAGTCATAAATGAGTTGGCTAACAGCTACTAGCTATTAGTGAATAAAAAAAAAATCCCGCAAGCAAACCTTACGGGATTTATGTTTCATTGTGAACGTTATTGCGTCGTTGCGCGTCGCGGCTTGGGCTTGGTCGGACGCTTGTTTTTCTTGTTATTGCCCAGCTTGCCAAAACGATTGAGCAATAGTAGCAAACCAGCGATGACAATGCCAATGGACATCAACATCGAATAGGTGACAATACCATCTGGTGATAGCGTCACTTGGTCGGGACGGAAAAACTCGATGAAGAAGCGGCCGAACCCCCACCACACCATAAACACCCCAAACAACGTCCCCGGCAGCCATGTCCCCCGATATTTGCGGTTGAGCAATAGCAGCACCACAAAGCCTAAGATCAGCCAGATAGACTCGTACAAAAATGTGGGGTGAAACAGTTGATCGAACAGCAAATCCCCACTTCTGTGAATTGACAGACGCTTATCGAGCGGAATTTGGATACCCCAAAAACGGTCAGTTTCCATCGGTGGGCCGTATAGCTCATGGTTGATAAAGTTGCCCCAACGGCCGATACCCTGTGCCAACAGCAGCGTCGGCCCCACAACATCAGCATACTGCCACGCTTTTAACTTTCGTGTCCGCACATACAGCCATGTCACGATGGCAGCACCGATGAAGCCACCCAAAATGTTGACCCCACCGCTTCGGATATTAATCACGTCGATAAATCCTCTGTATGCGCCACCATTGCCACCCAACACATCCAGCACCACATACGTGAGCCGTGCAAATAGATAGCCAGACAAAACAGCGATCAGCAAGCCATTCAAAAATTCATCGACACTTTGCCCACGCCGTTCGATTTCACGCGCACCCCATACCGAACCCAGCGCAATGCCGAGCGTGATGATAATGCCGTACCAGTACACCTCAAACCCATCGCCAAAAGGCAGCGTGAACGCAACTGGGTCAATCTCTATTCCATCAAACATAAATCTTCTCGCTTCTAAGACGGTTTTTAGTAAATCAGTCTGTCACTAAATCAGTTTTTATTAGATATGGAGAGCTTTTTTGAGATAAACAGACCATTCGATCATCATTTTTCTCTATCTCCCATTTCTGTCTCTATCTTACTCTATGTACCCCAGACCGCGTAATTGCTGGAGCAATCGCTCATCCTGTACTTCAAACGTGCTGCCCATCGCATTGACGGCCGTTTGCTGCTCCTCCACATTCTCGACAAACGCCAGCAAATCGCTGTGCATGGCTGTCACTTGCGGGGGATTATCGGGCAAAATGTCGGTCAACTCCTCTGGGTCGATGGCGAGATCAAACAGTTCGTCTTGCCGATCATCGACATCTATTAGCTTAAAGCCATCGCGCACCACAGACCGTCGCATCGCCAGACATCGGAATTTGTCGATCAGTTCGGGGTGGCGTGTTTTTAGCACATCAATGAAGTTGAGCGGAGGATAGATTTCAGAATAGGCGGTGCCGTTCTCCACGTCGTTGCCAGCCAATACGTTGAGCAAGGAGAGTGATTTGCGGTCGTTCAGCCCGGCCGCGTTGAGCATCGTGTGGTACACACGCCGGGTGCTGACTGGCTCTTCAACGGAGGTGTTTGCGTCGATTTTGCCCGGCCAGTGCATGATCAATGGCACATGCACCAGTTCTTGGTAGGCAACAAACGCATGACCGACGCATTGATGTTCGCCCAAGCCATCGCCGTGATCGCCGACGATAATGGTAATCGTATTTTCGCGGTTGGCGCGGCTGTTGATCACATCGAATAACATGCCAAGATAGTCATCTTGGTACGCCACTTCTGCATCGTACAAGTCGCTCAATACTTGCGCTTCGACGGCCGTCAATGGCTTGTCCAATGGGGCAACCCAGCGATACGCCTCCCGATTCCAGCGCAGCATTTCGTTTTTGGTCACACGGTTCTTGAGCAATTCCGGGTTGATCTTGTCCAGAAATTCGGCCGGGGGCCAAAACGGGAAATGCGTCTCCATCAAATTGAGAAACATAAAGAGCGGCCGTTCCTCAGACCCATTCGCCCCGTTCGACTCCTCTCGCTGTTGCAAAAATTTAGTCAGATGGCGCACCGAGCGTTCATTTTGCCCCTTAAAATTGCCCAATCGTGACCAGATCGGCGTGAACCATGCACTGACCGAAATACTCAACGCTTTTGGTGACATAGCGATCAATTGTTGGGCGGGTTGGGCGATTTGGCGCATCAAACCTCGGATGCCTTGCGCCAGCTTGTTAAACGGCGGCGGCAAGCGCGAGCCTTCTTCAAACACACGCGGCACCGCCCCCCCATAATTGTAAAATTGCTCGAACCCCCGTTGAAAGCCATTGTCGAGAATGCCGACGAGCGGATTGTTGCAAAAAGCGGCCGTCTCATACCCCGCATCTGTCATCAGTTCTGCCAAATGGGGGATGTCTGGACTTAATTGTTGGTTCGATTGTGTCACTTGATGCACGGTAGGATAGAGGCCGGTGAACATCGAGGCATGGCTGGGAATCGTCCATTGCGCGGCCGACATGCCCTGCTGAAAGATCGCGCCTTGCTGGACAAACCGATCCAGATTGGGCGTAATTGCCTTTGGATAACCGTAACAGCCAAGACGATCTGCCCGTTGTGTGTCGAGAACAATAAAAAGAATATCCGGTTTCTTACTCATAAAAATAGTCGATACAGCGATAACCAAACGCGGGGACAGGCGTATCGGTTACAATGATTTAAGGGCGCGTTCGATACTCTTTTTCGGACTGATCTTGATCTGCACGTCTGCCAACTTGCCCGTCTCGTCGATCAAAAAATGGCTGCGGATAATGCCCATGTAGCTGTTGCCGTACATCTTCTTTTCGCCCCACACGCCATACGCTTCGGCGACGGCGTGGTCAGGGTCAGACAGAAGCGGGTAGGGGAAGGCTTGCTCTGCCTGCCATTTGGCCAGCGCGGCCGGTTGGTCGGGGCTGATGCCGAGTACGGTTGCTCCGGCCGTCTGTATCGTGGCGTAATTGTCCCGAAAACCACATGCTTGGGTAGTGCAGCCCGGTGTGGCTGCTTTGGGATAGAAAAAGAGGACGACTTTTTGTCCGATAAAGTCGGATAGCGCGACAGGGGTGTTATCGGCCGCTATCAATGAAAAAGAAGGGGCTTGATCGCCAATTGTGAGCATTACTTTCTCCAAAAGCTCCCAAGACGAGACAGGATATAGCCTCTCTCTGTCCAAGAATGCCTAATCGATTTCTTATCAGTGTATCCTATTCAAATAGAAGCGTCTCCCTACTGAAACAAAAAACGATTATGCACAAGCTAAACAAAAACGATCTTCTGATCGCTCAGACAGAAAACTGCGGACGTATCCTGAACATGTTGACGAGAGAGGTTTTTGATCAAATTGGCGCGTCAATCGTTAAATCGCCAGTTTGGTTGTCAGTTTGATGGTAAAGGTCGTCCCATGATCGAGTTGTGACTCGGCCGCAATTTCCCCACCGTGCGCCACCACAATCGCCTTCGCAATCGCCAACCCCAGCCCAGACGATCCCGCCTCATGTTCACTTCGTGTGCGCGACTTATCGGCACGATAAAAGCGGTCAAAGATATAGGGCAGGTCAGTTTCTGCAATCCCCTTACCTGTATCGCTGACCTGCAACAAAATCGCCACCCCTGCTTGATGTGCCGACAAGACAATCGTGCCAGACTGTGTATGTATAAGCGCGTTAGCGACCAAATTGTTGAGAACTTGCGTCATGCGCTGTAGGTCAACTTCAATGTGTGGCAAATCATCAGCCGCCTCAATCCGCAACGTGATTCCCTGCTGTTCAGCCCGCATCACATAAGCCAGCCCAGTACGCTCTAGTAACGCCTTCGGGTCAAGCGGCCGCACATTGAGCGGCAACTCTCCCGCGTCGGCCAACGATAGGGTGCGTAGCTCTTGGATCAGGTGGTTCAACTGTTGCGCCTCATCGTACAGCAAATTATAGAGGCGCGGGCTGCCTGTTAGCTCCCCCTCTTTCAACCCTTCGAGATACCCCTGCAAAATCGAAAGCGGTGTGCGTAAATCGTGGGCGATGTCGGCCGTCATCTGTGTGCGAAGCTGATTCGCCTCGGCCAAGTCGTGGCTCATCTGGTTGAATGAATCGGCTAATCGGCCGATCTCATCCCGCGATCTGACATCTACCTGTGTACCAAGCTCCCCTGCGGCCATCGCTTGTGTCGCGGCCGTCAATGCGTTGAGCGGTTTCATCATGCGCCGCGCCAGCCATGCGCCAGCGAGGAGCGCACACACAACCGCGATACCGGCACTGATCATGCTCGCCATCGTGACATCGCGCAGAAAATTGGTTTCTGGTTGCGGTAATCCCCCTGTGGCTCGTCTAGGGGGCGGTTCGTGGATGATGGTTGCAATCGTCACGCCGTCAACGGTCACAGGCGTGCGGCTTGTCCGTTGTTGAAGCGCAAACCGGCCGTTAGGCGGCCAGCGGATCAGCTCATTTTCGGCCGAATCGACCAACACAATCCATGGACCCGGCAACGATCCGTTTGGGAACACGCTCAAAAATTGCTCAAGCGCACCCCAATCTCCTTCGGCCGTGTAGTGCGCTGCTAACTGTTCAGTGAGGCTGCTTGATTCCCGCTCAGAGATAAATTGATCAAAGCGGTTGCGGACTTGCATATTGGAGATAATGGCGACGAGTAACACCCCCAACACACCAATTGCCAAAAACGCCAGCGTCAATTTCGTTGCTAATGATCGCATCATGCTTTGTTAAAGCGATACCCCATACCGTAAACAGTTTGGATATAGCGCGGATCGCCATCGTCTGGCTCGATTTTGGCGCGTAAATGGCGAATGTGTACGTCGATGGTGCGGACTTGAGTCTCCAGCGCATCGGCCGCGATGTGAGAGAGCAAGTCGATACGTGAAAAGGCGCGTCCCGGATTCGCCATCAGTAATTCGAGTAAATCGAACTCCGATGGAGTCAGATCAACGATTGCGCCATTGACTTTGAAAATGCGCCCAGCCCTGTCCAGCGCAAGATCGCCCGCCCGCAAAATATCTGACTCAAAACTATCTCCTCCTGCACGGCGCAACACAGACTTGACCCGCGCCCGTACCGTTCGCACAACAAACGGCTTCGTGATGTAATCATCCGCGCCCATTTCCAGCCCGACCGCCTCATCCGTATCCCCCACTCTGGCGGTCAGCATGATGATCGGCGTATTCGCTTCCCGCCGATAAACCCGTATAAACTCGATCCCGTCCATCTCTGGCATCATCACATCGAGCAAAATCAGGTCGGGCTTTTCATAACGGGCAACATACAACGCCTCACGGCCGTTCGCCGCCTCAACGATGTGATAGCCATCCTCCGCTAAATACAAGCGCAACATCTCACGTATCTTTTTGTCGTCATCTACTATTAAAATTGTTTTGCTCATAATATGGTATATCAACACCCCCTCGTAGGTACACGGCGCGCCGTGTACCTACGAGGGAAAACGATGGGACTGTGTAAGCCCTACTGAGTTTCAAAACGCCGTCGCGCAAATAGTGTGCCAGCTATCAGCACAACGGTCATTGTAACGGTCATCTCGGCCGCATACTGATTAGTAACAACGGGCAGGGATGTCATGCTCACGTAGGTTGGTGGTGCATCGGTTGGGATATTAGAGCCGTTTGGTGTGGGTGTTGACATCGTGTTCCAACTGCCTGTCCCGTCCACCTGACGGCCGTAAGCAACATCAGTCGTCTGTGTCAGGAAAGTCACCGCATCGATCTGGGCAATGCCATCTGCCCCAAAGAGAGCCAAACTTTCGCCACTCTTGCCCAACCCGAAGTTGGTGTGTAAATCGCCTTGATCCGTATCACCATCCGCATAGAAGATCAGGAACTCACCGGCCGCAATCATTACGCCGTCTGGAATTTGGAATTGCGTGGGGTCACTCAAATCGTCGGTCAGATAAAGGCCGCTCAAATCAATCGCATCTGTGCCGGGGTTATACAGCTCAAACCAGTCTGGATAATCGCCTGCTTCGTCGGGGTCTTCCAACGTCACCGCGTTATCGGCCATCAGCTCATTGAGGTACAAAACGGGCGCGTCGTAGCCAACAAAATAACTGTAGGCGGCCGTCGGTGCATTGGCCGGTTCGCTGGTCGTGAACCCTGCGCCGTCACTGGCGACGATGTAGTACGTCACGATTGAGTCATCCGCTTGGGCAGGGATGCTGGCAGAATAATTGTTGCTGCCATCATCTGTCATGACGATTTCGGTGTAATTGCCGTCTATGCTGTACCAAAGGGAGGCTGTTGCAACGGTCACATCGTCTGTGATAACGGCCGTGACCACCACCGCGTCAGCATCAGTTGGCGAGATAGGCAAATGGGTCACATTTGAGATGATTGGGGCTGAGGCACACGGTTCGTTGCTCGCACCCGGCGTTGCGGTACTGAAGAATATCCAATCGTCGCCACCATTGGGACAGCGCCCTTCAGATGTATCGGCCGCTTGTGCGCCAAACGTGTAGCCATCGATCAGCGTCGCGCCGTCACTATTGAAGATGGCAAGGTCTTCGCCGCCACTTCCCAGCTTAAAGTCAAGGTGATTCACGCCCTGTGCTAGATCGCCATCCGCGTAGAGAAGCAGATAGCCATTTGCTGGAACGATCAACGTTTGCGTAATCGCGTGTTGGGTCGGGTTGGTCAAATCATCGGTGAGAAACATGCCTTGCAGGTCGATGTCGGCCGCTCCCGCATTGTACAGTTCGATCCAGTCGGGATAGTCGCCCGTCTCGGTCGGGTCTTCCAAAACAGTTTCGTTATCAGCCATAAACTCATTGATGAACAACGTTTCCGACAAATCGACTATATCTGGGGCGCATTCGAGCGCGTAAGTAGCGAGTTCAGCGTTGAGATAGCTAGCCCGTTCCTGCACAAAGCTGCTCAAGCCGTAGGTAACATCTCTGCCATCTTGGACATCGTTGTAAAGAGCCGCCTCAAATTGCGCGGCCGAATACAGGTTGTTCGGGTCGGCCGCCACATCATCACGAATAAGGTCAGCCAACTGATCAATGCGAGCGTTCATCGTTACCGCATCGAAGCCAGAATCGAGCATCTGCTGGAGATCACACAGGTAATCGTTGCTATATTGATCGTTCGCCCACAGGTTTTCCATCATCGGCCGTACTTCATCCACGCCCGGTGTAATGCTAGACGGTAGCCAGAACGGCTCTAAATCGAGTGGGTCTGAACCGCGATCTATGAACCGCGTAAACCCACCGAATGATTCGTTTGTATCCCACGGAATGTGGGTGATCTGCCCCGTATCATCACGGTCGTACACATAGTAGTTGTGCGCCGCGCCGCTGTACGAATCGATGTTGACAAATAGATTGTTCAACGCCATGCCCTGCAACGCATCGTCCACATCAAACAGCGGCTCAAGCGTGGTTGGGAACTCAGCGGGATCACCGTTATTCAGCACATCAATGAAATCGACCAACTGCGTATAATCGTTAGCCGTCTCATTCGTTTTCAAAGCGTAGAAATCGTAGTAAGGCACAGGGTCAGAGCCAAGCCAAGTCAGGTCTGATCCAAAATCATCACTCGGGTTGATGGCATCGCTGGCCGTCCCTTTGTACAGATTGCCATCTTCATCATCACCAAAGCGGTTTTGGACAAACGTTTTATCGATCTGTTCAATCGCTGTGTACAAGCCATAATATGCGCCGTTGACATAAATTTTGGTGTGAACAGCACGAGGTGCGGTCACAAAATTGCCAGCGAAATCCAAGAACAATTTTTCCCGTAGTAGCGTCGGGTCTTTGAATCCATTGCTCAGATTCAGTTTCTTCAAATCATAAAAAAGAAGTTCTTCGTCCACTTCTTCATATTCGTTAAAATCAATTTTGAATGATTTTTTGATGCCATTTCCGCTGAAAGAAGAGTTGCCCTTGAAGCGCACGCCTACCATGTCGATAGTGACATCATCGGCCGAAAACCCGGCCGGAAAGTATGGATCATCAGGATTGTTGGCATGGCTGTCATAAAGCGTGTTGTACCAACCGGCCGTGCCATAATCGGCCGCGTCAAATGTCAAATAGATTTCGTGAACATAGCTGTCGTCAAAAAACGCATCACTGCTATCAGCTTGTGGGGCGTTTTCGGCCGCGACTGCAAAAGAGGCAAACATCGCCAGCAACATTGCCGTTAATGCTAAAGTGGATAAAAACTTAACCTTCATAAAAAATCTCCGATTGCGATTTACGCAAAATTCGCCGCGTAGGGAGATGGCGCGCCATC
>CALECP010000188.1 GCA_937949915.1 uncultured Anaerolineae bacterium | reverse complement strand
GTAACATGTTCATGGTGCTGAACAATGGCTTTTGCAGATGGCTTTGATTTGGTACAAACATGAGTTGATTTCTCCTCCATAATTATACTAGGTTCGCCTCACCTTTTTACAGTAGACTCCTTTTATGAAAAACCTTATCATAGTCGATGCGATCATCGCCCATGACTTTTTTCCTATTTACTCCTAGAGTATGACCACGGCTCTAGGCAAGGTACGCTCTCTGGTTTCGTCCTCAGCCTATAAATATCGCCAGCTTTTTCACCAACGATTGCGATTGCTGTGCGGGTCTGTCATACTTTGCATATTGTTGTGACGATACTATCTGCACCCATTCCGCTCCGAGATATTCGTTTTATGCGCTTGGCATTGGTACAGGCAAAAATCGCGCTGCACAATGGCGAATCGCCGATTGGGGCGGTGGCGGTGTTGGGCAATCAGGTGATCGGCGCGGGGTTCAATCGCAAAGAGGTGGCACATGATCCATTGGCACATGCAGAAATGCTGGCATTGCGACAAGCGGCCGAACATCTCGGCAATTGGCGATTGAAAGGGGTGACGGTGTACTGTACACTAGAACCATGTCCGATGTGCGCCGGGGCAATGCTCCAGGCACGACTGCCCCGGCTCGTTTATGGGGCAAAGGATATTCGCTTTGGGGCTGATGGCTCGATTGTGGATGTGTTACAAGCTGAGGGCTTCAACCATCGTGTGCGAGTACGCGGTGGGGTGTTGGCAGAGGAATCGGCCGCCCTGCTCCAGCAATTTTTTCAACAGCGACGGGCTGATAATTATTCGGAGAGGTGACAGAGTGGACGATTGTGACGCACTCGAAATGCGTTGTAGCCTTGCGGCTACCGTGGGTTCGAATCCCACCCTCTCCGCCATTTACCTCTCTCCTCTAAAACAAATCAAATGACAATTGGTGCTTCCCCCTACAAAATTGATGCACGCGGCAAAGTGACAGGCACGGCCGTCTATCCGGGCGACATCCAGCGCGACAACTTTCTGCACGCAAAGGCGGTATTTAGCGGTCAGCCCCATGCGCGAATGATCAGCATGGATACCCGCACGGCCGCATCGTCCCCCGGCGTGATCGCCATTTTCACCGCCAAAGATATACCGCTCAATGAATATGGCCTGACGATGTTTGACCAGCCGGTGCTAGTGGGAGTCGATGGCAACGGCCGCAGTGCAATCCCGGCCGATGTCAGTCGCTGGGAGGCAGACATGATCGCGCTGATCGTGGCTGAAACAGCAGCAGCAGCCGATACAGCCGCCGCCCTTCTGTCTGTGCAATGGCAGCCTCTACCCATCGTTACCGACATCGACACAGCCCTGCATACAGATACATTGGTGCATCCTGAAAACGGCATAGACAGCAACATTTTTTACGACTATCGCATCCGCAAAGGCGAGATGGCTGTCGGTTGGGCCGCGGCCGATGTGATCATCGAAGGCAGCTACGAAGTGCCGTACCAAGAACATGCGTATTTGCAGCCCGAAGCGGCCGTCAGCTACATCGACAAAGACGGCCGTGCCACCGTCGAAATAGCAGGGCAATGGACACACGAAGACCAAGAACAGATCGCCCACGCGCTTGATCTGCCCATCGAAAAAGTGCGCGTCATCTATCCCGCCATCGGCGGCGCGTTTGGCGGCCGGGAAGATATGACATTGCAGATCGTGATGGCGCTTGCCGCCCTGAGACTGCATGAAACAGGCGAGCATCGGCCGATTCGTACCCAATGGAGTCGGGAAGAAAGCATCGTGGGGCATCACAAACGGCATCGCGCTACCATTCATACCAAATGGGGCGCGACCAAAGATGGCACCATTGTCGCCGTCGAAGCAGACTGCTATCTGGACGCAGGGGCGTATAACTACACCAGCAACAAAGTGCTGGGCAACCTACATTTAACTGTGACTGGCCCCTACGAATTGCCAAACGCCCTCATTAATAGCTATGCCGTCTACACGAATACGGTGCCGGGGGGCGCGTTTCGGGGATTTGGTGCGCCGCAGGGCTGTTTTGTGGCGGAAAGTCAGATGAATAAAGTGGCGGCCGCTCTCAATATCGACCCGGTTGCCATCCGGCTCAAAAATTGCTTGCGCGAGGGCAGTATCGGCATTACACAAACCCCGATCCCGGCCGGAGTCAGTTTGCCAGAAGTGATCAAAGCGTGTGGCGAAAGAGCCAGCCAGCCAGTCAACCAATCGGCCAGCCAGCAACAGATAGCGTTTCAATCGTTGGCCGATGACAAAAGCGCGATGCGGTACGGCCGAGGGTTTGCGTGTGCATACAAAAATATCGGCTTCTCGTTTGGCTTCCCCGAACGGAGCGAGGCGACGATTGAGCTATATGGAGACGGCGAGATCGAGCGTGTGATTTGCCGTCAAGCGGGGGCAGATGTGGGGCAAGGCGCACACACAGCTTTTCAGCAAATGGCGGCCGCGGCCGTCGGTGTGCCGTTTGCAAAGGCGCAGATGATCGTGAGTGACACGGCCGAAACGGGGGACAGCGGCAGCGCGAGTGCGTCCCGGCTGACCTACATGGCAGGCAATGCGATCAAGGGCGCGGCCGAACGCGCCCTACAAGCCTGGGCAGATGAAGAACGTCCGGCCGTCGGTCATTATCGTTACGTGCCACCCGCCACCACAACGCTTGATCCGCAAACTGGAGTCGGCGATCCCAACTTTGCGTATGGGTATGTGGCAGAAGCGGCCGACATCGCCGTAGACATCGAAACGGGGCATATTCAAGTGCTGCGCGTCATCTGCGCCACCGACGTGGGCAAAGCGATCAACCCCAACCTGATCGAAGGGCAGATCGAAGGCGCGGTTATTCAGGCACACGGCTATACGCTCACCGAAAATTTGCAGGTAGTTAATGGCAAGATCGCCAATCCGCGCTTTAGTGGCTATCTCATTCCGGGCATCATGGATATTCCGTTGCAAGTCGAATCAATCATTTTAGAGTATCCTGACCCCAATGGCCCCTGGGGGGTGCGTGGCATGGCAGAAATGCCGCTGATTCCGCTTGCCCCCGCTATCATTGCCGCCCTGCACGATGCGACCGGGGTTTGGTTTGATCAATTTCCGCTCACGCCCGGCCGGGTAGCGATGGGACTAAAAGCGGCCGCACACTAAAGCGTCAAGCCCAACTGAACCGCACCCTGTTCCTGTTTTTGAGCAACATCATCTACCTGTATCTCTATCTCGTCCTCATCATCTATTACCCATTCTGTCGAAAGAATCTCTGCAACGAGTGACAGGGATGGGGGAAGACAGTGGATTTGAAATGTTAAATTATTTGCGTGACGGATAACGACGGAATTTTGTTTCTGATTTACGAAATCCCCCATTGCGTGCGTACCGTACCGAAATCGCTTCACAATTGTGCGGATGGCTAATTCACTTGCATCTACACCGATCCACTTTCGTCCCAGTTGACTGGCAACCGCCAGCGTTGTGCCAGACCCAGCAAAGCAATCTAAAACCAGATCGCCATCATTAGAAGACGCTTCAATAATTCGTTTCAAGATAGACGGGTTTTTTTCGGTCGGGTATCCGGTAATTTTGATATTTTGATTATGGGCATCTTTATCATCTAACCAAATATCCTGCACCGGTTTCCCTTTGCTATTGTCCAAGTATACTTTTCGGCGTGGATTGCCTGTTGGCGACCAATATATTTCTCCCCGCGCATCCATTTCATCCAATCTTGTAGGTGTGTATTGCCAATGCTTTCCTTTCGGTGGCATCATGCCACGCCAGACTTGACCAGTCGCTCCATTCCGCGTCCCAGGTGCATGAACAGGCACTTTTTTATACCGACGGCCGGTTGCTTTTTCAATACAAGGATATTCGCGCTTGATCTCCGACCCCGTCCATTCATCATACGCTCTATTCCAAACATAGTTGTTTGTCTTCGTATAAAACAAAATAAAGTCGGAGATGTTGCCATACGTTTTGCGTGTGTAGTTTTTGGGGTTCGATTTTTTGCGCGTGATCAAGTTTCTAAAATTGCTTGCACCAAAAATCTCATCCAAAAGTAGCTTGACATGAAAAAGCATCGTCTGATCGATATGCACATAAATCGATCCATCATCCGCAAGCAGTTGATGGAGAAGAATCAGGCGATGACGCATAAATTCAAGATAGTGTGTCCCTTTTCTCGTGTCGCTGTAAGCATCTTCTTGCGCTCTCGACTTAAACACGCTGCCTGTTGCATAAGGAGGATCGATGTAGATGAGTCGAACACGGCCGCAAATGGCTTGATCACAGCATAATGTTGCCAGTGCAGACAAATTGTCATCAAAGAATAGTTGACCATCAGCGTCAAGCATATCAGCATTATTCGCTGTTAAATAGTGCTGTGGTTTTGTGGCAAGCACAATTTCTTCTGCCAGCTTATTCGGATAGCTCAAGATAGCTGCACCAGATGATACAGCCTCTGGAGAAACATCGCCGCCCCATTTTGTTTTTGAGATACCGGTTGCCATATCGCTTACCTAGAAAACAACCAATCCTCGGTTAATCTTTGCTTGACCATTCGTAATGTCACCACCAAAATATGTGGGTCTCTTTCCTCAAGATCAGCATAATCATGCCACATCGACCCCAACAATAATCCCGGCCCATCATTAACAAAGACAACTTTTACATTGAGGTTTTGAGATCGTGCATAGTTCAATATCTCATCGGCGCAATTTTTGTATCCTCCTGTACGATCATCTTCTTGTGCGCCCCCGCGATCTGAGTCGTAACGAGCCAAACCAATAGCCAAAACATTGTTGTCATCCTCATCATAAATGATGAAATCGACAGGGCGATTTGGGTTGGGGTAGTTCTCAAAGACAGTGCCCAAACGAATATCTTTACCAGCGCGTTGCGGCCCTCTCAGTGTCAAGTTTGGGAATTGTGACCGAAACATGGTGAAGAATCGGTCAGTTAAGTCATATCCTTTTTGTCCCCGGCTTTTGTATTCCCACAATACGGCACAAAGAGCCTCATCAGGCAACGGCCGACTCATAAATGCACGTTGCACTTGTGGAATCGGCCGGAATTTAGCGCCAAACTGCTGACAAATATCGGCCGCCTTGCTTTTCTTTTTTAGCATCTCAACAGGAGTCGCAGGGCTGACATATTTACGAAACACACGACACAGTTGGATTCTCATCCATTGCGGCTTCACGTCTGAAATAGCCATCAATAACGCTTCAGATGATTCTGAAGATTGCAAAAGCATCTTGAACGTTACCAAAACAGGCTCATATAATGTTACAGCATCCTCAAGAATGTCAGGGTAAAACTCGCCTGTTACAAGCGTAACCCAATTATGCCCGTCTATTTTGAACTCTCGGAATGTCTTAAACGTCTGTTCCATCACGCTTCATTCTATCATATCTACATAGGCTTTGATCAAACTGATTCACTGTACAGGCGGCTCAGGCTGCGGGTACGCTCCACCCATGTTCCCACCAGTCCGATCTTCATTTCATACGAGATAATGCCCTCTGTATTGATCTCTTGCACGATGTTGCGCTGCACCAAATGATCGAGAGCGGTCGTTAATTGCGCGGGGGTGAGGCGGATGCTGTACGGCTTGAGGACGCGCATAATATCGGCCGTGCGGAACGATTCGTCATAGTCGAGCAGATGGGAAACAGCGACTAAAATGATGCGCTCAATCGGATTGGAACGCTGCCAAATATAGGCAAAATGCACCTCGCCCAGTGCCAGCATTTCGTCGATAGTAACGTTTACGTCAGAGACGGTGATGTAGCCTGTTTTGTTCGCGTTGGCGCGTTTGACCAGACTGTAGCACACCAACTGGAGAAAGTACGGATGTCCGGCCGTGATTTTCCAAATGCGATCCAGCGCAAGCGCATCATACCGAATCGACGGGCTGACAGGCTGAGTGACAAGAGCGCGAGCAGCCCCTTCGTCCAAGTATTCGATCTCTTTGTAGAGCGCGATATTGAACAGAACAGACCAATATCCGGCCGTCATTTCCTCTAGCCGGTGCGTACCGACAAAGACAAAGCTCACTCCTTCGCAATGCTGCATGAGATGGCGCAAATGCCCGAAAATAGCGCGGGGCAGAATACCATCGTCCACCAAATTCTCAAATGATTCAAACTCATCAAAAACGAGGACGAGCGTCGTATCGGCCGACACATTTTCGCGCACCGAGGGGATAAAGTCACGCTTGAACCACGTCAGCGGATTGTCCTCAATCGCATTGAGATCGGGCGCGAGAAAATCGATCCCACGCTCCAGCATCGCATCTTCTACCTGCCACACAATGTCTTGGAAAAAGCCAGACTCACCGGGCAACGCGCCTAATGATTGGCAGTCGATGTAGATCGGGATCAGGTGGCTGGGCAAATGACGGCCGAGCCGTAATAGTGCCGATGTTTTGCCCGTGCGCCGTTGCCCCACCAAAATCAAAACGCGCTGCTGTGCCAAGCGCGGAGCTTGTTCGGCAATGAAATTAAAGAGCGATGTCCGGCCGAAAAACATCTTGCTATTCTGTTGCAACGGCGTTCCAGGCGCATAGGGGTTGATCACCGGCTCAAACTCATCAGGTGACTGCAATACATTGACGATATTCGCATATTCGAGGGTGCGGTTTTCCCCAGTGCGGTCGTTGTACTGAATGGTGAACGCAGCCCGGAAAGTGTCGGCGTGGGGTGGCACGATAGGGAAAGCGACGCGGCGGGAGCGGTGGGAGGGCAGCGCGGGAATGACCTGAATCGGTGCGCTGAGAACGGCCGCTTCGGCCGACTCTTCCAGCACCACATGCACATTTTCGGCAATGGCACGGCCCGAATTGTGCAGCTCTAGCACCAGTGAATTTTGCACCGACGGCGTGATGTGTGTCGAGATCAATGTCGCTTCGATCCGCGCTCGGCCGCGTATATCCTCTGTCTCTGCATTGATCAGTCCCAACCAGCGCGTCAGCACCAAGTTGACCAACACATAAGGCAATCCGGGCGGCGGCGTGGCGATACGGCTACCAATATCGCGCAATTGCACGAGCGCGTCTTCTAAATAAAGGAGGCGATCATCGACGTTATCCACTCCTTCGGCCGCCTGCAACGTCGCAAAAATCGGTTTCAATTGTGGGAACGGTGTCACATCAAAGTCAGACGGCCGGGCGATCTTTATCAACTCCGTCAACTCTGTCCCCAACAGCGCTAATTCTTCAAGCGTCGGCGTTTGTAAATAGAGATCGCTCACCGCCAACATCTGCTGCCATTCGCGTACCTCTGCCCACACCGGGTCTTGTGTCGTCTCGATCTCTTGCAAAATTTCGCGCAAGATCGGCAACCCGGCATTAAATGGATTTTCGAGCAGGAACAGCCCATCAGACAATGCAGCAATCGTCGGATCGTTGCGGCGACGCGCTCGGTTCGACAGACGTAGCAGCCAATCGGCCGATTCGACACCACCGATATAGCGTTCGCGTAATTTAGGCAAAATAGCGGTGCGTTCTTGGCGCAAATCACGATACAAACGCACGCCCTGCCAATCGGCTCGTTGGAAACGCCGAATGCCGTACCATAGCCCCAGCAAAAGAGGCAAAACGGGAAGAAACAGCCACCACGCAAAGCCGGGACGGGCGGGCAGTTGCTGTGAAATCGGCAGAAGCATCGTTTTTTCTGCCTCTGGGTCAGGCCCTTCGCCCCACGCAAAACGGTATTCAAAACTGTCTGATTGTGGCTCTTCGATCACCCACGTCAGGCGCGTATTTTCTTTGTCCGCAATTTGCGCCTCGCCCTGCTGTGTCCATGATGGGTTTCGTTCGTCCCGTATTTCTAGCACCACGTCTACAGGCGATTGTTCGATGTCTTGCACTGTAATTTGGATGCTGCTCGTTTCGGGATCATATGTGGGTGCAGTCAGCAACGGCGGATTATCGGGCAAAAAGCGCAAAAAATGCACCAAACTATTGCCGACAACGACGGCCAATCCGGGCGATTCACGACCGACTTCCTGCAATGTTTCCATCGCTACAATTTCGCCCGAATAGTTGATGATCTGCGGCGTTTCTGTATTGAGATCAAAGAGTAGATTCCCGGCCGCATCAGCCAAAACCACGTCGGATACATCATCGCTTGTCATATCATTGACGACGAAATCGGTGATATTGTCCAATTGAATCAATGGCGCGGCCGTCTCTTCATTGCTGTTGCTCGTCACTTGCCGCCATGTCGATTTGTTGAGCGGCGAATAGCGAAAAAACGCCGTTTCGATACGGCGCATCGCTCGGCCGCGCCCCAAATTATCGCGCCAATCGCTGACCGGATCGCCTAAGCATGTGGCTGTATCCAGCCCATTTTCTAACACATAAAGCAAGTCCACCGGGAACTTGCACGTATTGCCCTCGTCCTCCCGGTCTAGCACATTCACATTGTATATCGTGCTGCCATTAACAATATCGACCCGCCGCAAATCAAGTGCGGTGGCGATCACAAATTGAGGCGATCCATTCGATTCCAACACCGAAATAGCGGTGATGGGGTTCTCTAGATCACGCACCCACAACGGCCGCGCCTGCCAGTTATTTCTATTATCAAGCGTGAGCCGATACGCATACACAAAGCCGCTATCTGTCCCGATGAGCAACCAATAATCGTTGACGCTGCGCTGTTCGAGGACAAGCGCGGTCAATCCTCCCGTAGCAGGAATGCTAAAGTTGGGGATTTTATCGCCATCATCGTTGATCAATTCGATATAGGCGGTGACATCGGCCGGATCGCCATCATTGTTGGCGCGGTTATCGTTATAGCCGACGACAACTGTATTGATAGCGTTGCTACTGCTTGATAATTGACGCTTGAGCAAACCGATCTGAGTGACATCCCCTCCAAACGATTCGACCCACCGCGCTGTGCCTGTGTCTGTGACGATCAGATGGACGCTTTCTCCGGCCGCGATCAGCAGTTCTGGGTCACGGCCGGTCAGCGTGTAGTTGATCACTTGGCGCGGTTTGCTACCCAGCCGATATTGCCACAATTCGCGGGTGCTGCGATTGGTCGTGCCGGGGGTGGCGGCCGTTAGCGTCCCAAAATTGACCAGTAGCAATTCCGCGATGTTGTCTTGGTTGGTATCGATCAACAAAGGATGCTCGGCCGCGGGATAGTGCGCGGTCACATCAAATTGCTCGTCGAGCAACAGCGTATGCACCTGCTGCTCTGTCACCAGTTCGATGGCGAGAGGGCTGGCTGATTGGGGGGCGGCCGATAATTTTGAGATCGCACCCGCAATCCCATCGAAGCACTGTTTAGCCGCACTAAAAAACACGCCTTCCTCTGTCTGGCACAGTGCCTGATCCCATTGCCGGTTGCCATTTTCTTGCCAGCCGATCACTTTGCCCGTCGCTAAACCTGTTATAAAAATCGGCTCGTCTGCCCAGCTTGTGGGGGTCAATGTGGTGATGGGAACATTGAGGGTGCGGGGCGACCGCCAGCGATCTGCCAGTGCGTCATCGAGCAAGTGGAGTGCGCCTCCGGTCGTGCCGATGGCAAGGCTGGGCGGTGTAAATGTGGGGATGACTGCGCTGGCACTATGGATGCCGGGGAGTGTTCGGCCGGGGGCGGCCGTGCCATTCTCCGCGTTGATCGGCGTGATGGTGATGCCATCGGCCGTTTGCGTGATGGGGAGCAGTTGGGTCGCTGTCGCGTGCAGGGCAACCAGCGTTTGTGCTGTTTCCGGCCGCCATTGCCATTGCTCAATAATCGTGTCAGTCACAAGCTGATAGCCAGTCAGCCCACCATCGGCCGCAGCCAGCACAATGTCGTTGCTGCCATCTGTGTTGGGGTCTAGCACGGTGATCGTTTGCAGGGGCGATCCATCGAGCAAATGCGACCAACGAAACGCACTATCGGCCGCATCATAGGCGGTTAGGCTATCGGCCGTCAAAAGCAAGACGTGGGGCTTTAATTCCTGTATGGGCGAACGGAGAAAATCAAAAACATTGCGCTCAGTCACTTGCTCCACCACAAAGTACGCCAACGCTATATCGACAATCGGTTGCTCCAGTGTGATCGGCTCTGGCCACAGCGATTGTCCGGCCGCATTGACCAATTCGACCCGTGTACCATCTGTCAGCACCAGCGATTCGAGAAAGCGATCTGCTTGCAGGTCGATGGGGAAAATTTGTGTGATCTCTCCGGCCGCGTCATATTGCCAATAGGCGGCCGTGGCTTCATTTTGTTGTTGCGGGGGAACAGTTTGTGCATAGGCGGGTGACACAACCCACAGCATGACCAGACAAGCCAGCCAGCGCACTAGAGAACGAAAAACGGAGCAAACAGAATGAACATACATCAGCCGATGGTCTCTGGCGGCCGCAGTGCATACCCGACACCGCGCTCGCTCACAATCCAATCATTGTACGGTTCGATAGCGCGGCGCAATCGTTTGATCAATGTTTTTAATCGATCTGGATCATCGACCAGCACTTCACCCCACACCGCTTGCTCTAGCTCGTCCCCATGCACCACTTGCCCGAACCGGCCGCCCAAACGGGTGAGCAAATCAAATTGCGAGGTGGTCAGGCTGACGCTTTGTGTCCCTGTTTTCACTTGGTGGCGCAATGGATCGATCACAAAAGGCCCCGCTTGGATCAGCCCTTCTACTTTTTGGCGGCGCACATAGCGGCGCAAAACATTGCTGGTGGTGACATGCCCTTCTTCACCTACTTTGTGCAACAAACATTGTTGCTCCAACATGCGGATCACATCAATCGCCCCTTCCGATGTGGCGAGTGCGTACTGTTCGTCGGCCGTCAAATTGTTCCACAAATAATGCAAGTGTGATTCAGATTCAATCTCAACGGCCGCATCGATCACAGACAATTGTTCAGGTGTATCCAACTGTTCGCCTTGTTCCAATAGTTGGAAAAGGTGATAACCAGCGACATGGAGGAAAAACGGGTGTGTGCCAACGAGATCGATCAGATATTGTCGTTGCGCGGCCGAGCATTCGATGTCTGTGCCTATCAGCCGATTGTTGATCAGTTGGTGTGCGTCTGCATCGGAAAAAAGCCCCAGTGAAATAGTGACGAAGATATTAAAAAATGGGGAGCTTAACACTTTCTCATCGGCCGTGATGGCGTAGAGCGGCCGTTGGCTGGCCGTGATGTAGGCCAAACCATACTTGGTAGTCAGCCCCCGCAACCGGGCAAAAAAGTGTGGGGTCAACTGTTCATTCGCTGCCAACAACTCAAACTCATCGAGTAGCAGCACGACACTGGTTTCGTTTTGGCTCACCTGGTTGATGGCGCGATCTACGTTGCGATAAGTACCTATCTCGCCACGTGGTTGCAGGTCGATGTTGATCGCTTCGGCCGCATCTTGCAGCCCATAGAAAAATGCTTCGTACACCTCTTCCGGTGGGCATCCCCCCAGCTCTTGGCAATCGATCAACACGAATAATGTTTTGGGCGGAGCGAGATCAAGAGGGACACGGGTGGCAGGACGACACAGGTGCATGAGCAGCGAACTTTTGCCGATCCGGCGAGGGCCGATAATCGACACGCTCTGCCCGTTGCGTAGCAAGCTAAGAATCTCAGCGATCTCAGCTTCACGGCCGTAAAAATGTTCCGCCTGCCGAATGGCACCGCGATGGTAAAAGGGGTTATCAACACTCATCTGTATCTAATTATCAGTGATCGGCGCGAATAATCAATTTTTTGGGTATATCGTAGGGGAAAAGATGAGTAAATCAAGTGACGAGCGACGAATGACGAGTGACGAGTGGAGGTGATGCAGATCGCTTTTTGATGTTTCTGTTTTGAGTGTGTAGTGATCACAGAAATAAAAATACGGCCGGGAATGCACCACTCGTCGTTCGTCACTCGTAACTCGTCACTTGCCCCGTTCTATGCTACCTTTCCCACATGACCACAGCTTCCCCCACTCGCGCACAAATATGGCTCAAGGCGATGCGGCCGCGCACATTACCGTTGGCGTTGGCGAGTATTGGCATGGGGTCGTTTTTAGCGGCCGCGCATGGCACATTTAATGGCGCGATCACCCTGTTCGCCGTTCTCACCACCATTTTTCTACAAGTGCTGTCCAATCTGGCGAACGATTATGGCGACAGCGTACATGGGGCAGACAGTGCAGACCGGGCAGGGCCATCCCGTGCGGTACAAGCTGGCTTGATCACAAAAAAGCAGATGCAGCAGGCGATGTTGATCACGGCCGTACTCGCCATGCTCAGTGGGGTGGTATTGGTGTGGCTTTCGTTTGGGCTGGCGCAGTTGCCGCTTTTCGCGCTGTTTATCGCGTTAGGGGCAGCCTCTATCTGGGCGGCCGTCAACTATACGGCCGGAAACAATCCGTATGGCTATGTCGGCTTGGGCGATCTGTTCGTCTTTCTCTTTTTCGGCTTGCTGGCGGTGCTAGGTACATACTTTTTGCAAGCGCGGACACTGGATGGCTTGTTGCTGCTCCCCGCGATTAGTTGTGGCGCATTCGCGGTCGCCGTTCTCAATATCAACAACATCCGCGACATCGCATCTGATGAAAAAGCAGGCAAAATTTCGATCCCGGTGCGGCTGGGCGGCCGGATGGCGCGAGTTTATCATGGGGTGCTGCTGGCGGTGGGGGTGATCGCGGCCGTTCTCTGGGTTGCACTCACCTACACAAGCGCATGGCAATGGCTGTTTGTGCTGGCGTTGCCCCTGCTGCTGCTCAACGGGCTGCACGTCTGGCGACGGCCGTCCGACAAACTCGATCCCCTGCTCAAACAAATGGTGCTGGCAAATGTCGCCTTCGTTCTGCTATTTGGCATCGGGCAAGTTATTTGACCGCATCATGTATAATATGCGAAGTAGAGACGTAGGATTTTGTGTCTCTACGAGAAGATTATGAAAACAGTATTTGGATTTATCACAGGAGCAATGGCAGGCGCGATTATCGGCGCGGCCGCCTCATTGCTCATCGACCCCAAAGATCGCACCGACATCAAACAACTCGCGGCCGAACGCTGGCAAAACGCCATCGACGAAGCGCGATCTGAAATGGAAAAGACAGAGCGCGATATGCAGATGCAGTTTAACCAATTAAAAAGCGGATAGATCAAGTGACGAATGACGAGTGACGAGTGACGAGTAGAGATGATGCAGATCGCTTTTCGTTTAATCACTGTTGATTGTGTGGCTAGATAGTAAATGAATACGAAGCAACCGTTGAAGGAACGAACAAAATTGTTGGCACTGGCTATTATTCAGATGTCAGAACAAATTCCTACAACAACGGCCGGACGGGTGATTGCGCGGCAA
This sequence comes from uncultured Anaerolineae bacterium, assembly GCA_937949915.1. Lineage (GTDB taxonomy): Bacteria > Chloroflexota > Anaerolineae > Promineifilales > Promineifilaceae > CALECP01. Next base: position 6,139 of record CALECP010000188.1, on the reverse strand, counting down.
GTGATGCGGTCAGCTACTTCTGTGGGAGCAAATTATCGTGCGGCCGCACGAGCGCGGTCTACGGCCGATATGATCGCTAAACTCAAAATTGTTGAAGAAGAATGCGATGAGACACTTTACTGGTTAGAATTACTCGTCGAATCAAAACTTGTATCACAAGATAAGCTACGCGACCTAATGCAAGAGTCAAATGAAATTCTTGCCATGACAGTTGCTTCTATCAAGACACTAAGACGCAAGAAATGACGAATTACGAACGACGAGTGACGAATAAAGATGATGCACCACGCTTTTTGTTTAACCCATTGTGATACTGTAGCTTTGACAGAAATGTATACAAGCTATGGTACGCACCACTCGTCACTCGTCGTTCGTCACTCGTAACTAAAAAAGATGTTATCAAAAACACCGAATCAACAACTCGCTTTTTTGCCAGATGCCAATGTGGAGGCACTAGCTGCTTGCTTGGTGGGGATGGCGAATGCGGATGGGGGGATGATTATTTTGGGGGTGGCGGCCGATGGTCGGCCGACTGTTGAGATTTGGGATGAGGAGGCGGAGGGCGCACTCCATGCGGCGTTGAGCCAAATCCGGCCGCCCGTACTCAGTCAATGGCAGCCGATTGAAATGAAAAACGGCACGACGCTGATCGGGCTGCGCGTTCACAAAAGCCCCGATCTGCATACATTGAGTGACGGCCGGGTGCTGGTACGGCATGGGCTGCAAAATCGTCCGGTGGGCGGCACAGAATTGACGCGCTTGGCAAACAGCCGCAGCGTGGCCGAGTACGAAATGGAAACAGTGGCGGCCGCCAAGCGATCTGACTTTAGCGAAAAGCTATTAGCCAACTACCTAGAACGGCGGGAGGCCCGGGGGGCTTCATTGGTCGGCTCGCTCGACTCGCTCTTATTTGAGATCGGGGCAACTGACCAAACCGGACAGCCCACCGTCTTTGGTTTGCTCATGTTTTGCGAGCATCCGCAAGCGTTTTTACCCCAGAGCCGTCTCGACTTTATCCGCTTCCCTGGCACAGAGCCGCGCCGATCCAACGATGGGGCTGTGTACGGCCGCCGCGACGAAATCACCGGCCCTTTGCCGCGCATCATCGAACGTGCTTGGAACATCATCTACGAAGAAATGCGCGTCGGCGCACAGCTAGACGGCAGCCTAGAGCGCAAAGAGATTCTCGAATACCCCCGTTTTGCAGTGCGTGAGGCGGTGGTCAATGCAGTCTGTCACCGCGATTATCGTGTCAAGGGCAGCCGCATCGAAATCCGCATGTATAGCGACCGCTTAGAAATTATTAGTCCGGGAGGGCTGGCTGGGTACATGACGCTCGATAATTTGGTGGAAGATCATTTTTCGCGCAACCCACGCATCGTTAACGGTCTCTACTATTATGGTTATATCGAAGAGCTTGGCCTGGGCATCGACCTGATGATCGAAGAGATGACACAGGCGGGACATGAACCGCCCGGATTTGATGCGAAGCCACATCGTTTTACAGTCACGCTTTTTAATTCGCGCAAGAAAGCCCCGATGCCGCAATGGACGCATAACATAAACGAGCGACAGGCACGGGCGGTGACGTATGTTAAACAAAAAGGCAGCATCACCAATCGGGAGTACCAACGGTTGATCACAGGCGTGTCGGCCGAAACATTGCGCCGCGATCTCGCCAATTTGGTCAAACAGGGCATTCTACTCAAAATAGGCTCGAAAAAAGGGACATATTACATTCTAAAATAACAAACGCTCCCGATTCTTGATCACTCGTTTCGCATACTTGTGTTATGATTATTGCTGACATCATTAAGGAGTAGGCTATGAATTTCAACTTCGACTTCCTATCACAAATCGACTGGCAAAGCCTGAACACATGGCTTTTGATTCTTGCTGGTTTAATTATCGGCTGGCTGATCGAATGGTTGATCGATATTCTTTATTTTCGGCGGCGACGCGGTGCGCTGGTAGCAAAAAATGCTGAGTTGAGCCGTCAACTCGATACGGTGCGGTTAGAGCGCAATCGGGAGACGGAACGGGCAGAAGCGGCCGTCCAACGGGTAGACCTAGCCGAATCAGATGCGTCTCGTTTGCGTGATGATTTAGAGGCTATCACACAAGAGCGCGATCAGACGCAGGCCGAATTATCATTGACCAATCGGCGCATGAGCCAGTTGGATGAAGAAGTGTATGAAGACCCTGCCTTACGTCGTCGTGCAGAGCAAGCAGAAACTCGTCTGAAAGCACTAGAAGGGGATTTGGCGGCCGAACAAGAACGCGCCCGTGCCAGTGTAGAAGGGATTGAGACGTTGAAGTTGCAGCGCAACCAATTGGAGCAACGTGTGCAGGCGATGCAAGCGCAAATAGATCAAGCCCCGGCCGCACAGGCAAAACCTGACACAAAGTTGCAAGACCGCCTAGCCGCAACCGAAGCGGAGCTAACCCGGCTTTCTGATGAGAACGATCTCATTCGCACCGAGCTAGAAACGGCACAAGCTGCGTCAGGGCAATTGAACCAAGTGGAAGCGGAGCGCAATAGCTTGCTGCAACGTCTACAAAATGCCGAGGATGAGATTGCACAATTGCAATCACAATCATCAGGAAGCGGCAGCGGCCTGAAGGCGGGCGCGGCCGGTGCAGTCGCTGGTGGCGTGTTGGCACATTCATTTGGCGATGATGCTGATAGCGCGTTGGAAGCGGCCGAAATGGAACGCATCAACGAGTACAACAAGCGTGTGGAAGCAGAGATGCGTGTGGGCGAATTAGAAAATACGCTCAATGAACAAAAGCTCCATGCACAACACTTAGAAGAAAAGTTGTCATTGGTGGAAGGTCAACCGTCGGCCGCGCTCAGCCACCAACAAGAAGACCAAACCAATTTGCAGGTGCAGCTAGACGCGGCCAATTCGCGCATTGCCGCGTTGCAGGGCGAAGTCAACGAGCTACGCAAGCGAGAAGTCGCCCCCGGTGAAGTGACCAGCACGGCCGGATTGACCGACAGCCTACAACAGCATGTACAAATGGGCGGCGATGACTTCCTTCGCATCCATGGCATCGGGCATGTGTTTGCGCGGCGGCTACACGAAGCAGGCATTAACTCCTTTAGCAGCTTGGGTAGCCTTTCTCCGGCCGATGTCGAGAAGCTCGTACAGCCACAAGCGTGGCAGATCATCGACGCTTCTGATTGGATTCGCCAAGCGCAGACTCTTTCTGGGGGACAAGCATGACGGAGACGGACGACCGCAGCGTACAACCGGGCGGCTGTTACTCTTTCTTCAAATGGCTCGTGCTGCTTCTTTTGGTTGGCGCTTTCGCTTATTTGTTGATCACCCGTGCGCTTAGTATGCTGCCTGCATCAGTGAATGGTTTGAGCGATCTGCTACCAAATAGTGATACGGCCGCGACGGAAACAACGCCAGAAGCGACAGAAGAGTCCGGCGATAGCGACGATAATAACGATACAGCCAGCGAACCAACGGCCGAGCCGACAGATGAGCCGGAAACGGTCATTACATGGGAAAACGCGGCCGTCGATACGGTCAACGAAGAGCTTGTCCTGAGTGGCACGGCCGAACCAGATACAACGGTCAATGTACTGCTCAATGATGAAGAGATCGGCACAGTGACGGCCGATGCGGACGGCGGTTGGGAATTGGTCACACCGTTGCGCGAACCGGGCGATTATGATGTGCGTGTCCAGTTGCTGGATGACGATGGCGAGACAGTGCTGGGCGAAAGCATCAACAAGCTAGAAATTCCCGAATCGGCCGTGGCGGTTGAACCTGAACCAACGACAGTGCCTGTCGAACAGGAAGACCCGGTTGCAGAAGATGACGAAAATAGCGAAAAAGCTGAAGAAACGGCGGCCGGGACAGACGAAGAAAGCGACACACAGACAGCCATTACAACTGATGTTGATCTCGATACGTTCACGGGCGGCATCGTCACATTGAGTGGCAATAGCACACCAGATAGTGATGTAGAAGTGGTGATTACCGCAGGCGAAGAAGAAGCTGTCAACGTGGTTACAACAGATGATGCGGGTGATTGGTCACTGCAAACGGTGATCGTCGATCCGGCCGATTATGCAGTTGCGGTGCAAGAAGTGGGCGAATCGGCCGAGCCATCCCTCACATTTACGCTGGATGACACCGTTACCTACGCAACAAAGGGCAACTGCTTGTCAGGTATACCTCCGTTTGGTACGATAAGAGGAGATCAGTATATTGTGGCACCTTGCGAATACTTTACGCTCATCGCAGAACGGCTTGGTGTAGGCTTCTTTGAACTAAAACATGCAAATCCTCAAATCAGAAACGTAGAGCATTTGTATCCGACGCAGCCGATCAATATACCATAACTGGAAACAGACTATTTGAAATTCGTCTCCTTGTTGTTGTTTGTTTCCTCCTTGTAGACCCCGCACAGTTGCGGGGTCTTTTTTTTGCAATAATTCTAGGTGAAGCTAGTCAATCCACCAGCCATCTTGTGATCAGCTTGCGGTAGAAAAAGAGCGCGTACAAGCCCGGTTTGTTGAACAGCAAACGGGCGGCAATGCCACGCCAGCCGGAAGGATATTCGTATTCGATGCGTTCGTGAAGACGGGTTTTGTCGGCCGTCAGTGCCTCAAAACGGTGGGTGTGTTCCCATTTCGCCATCAAACCCTGTCGCTGAACGTCTGTGAAGCCATTTTCGCTCACATTGATATGCTCGGCGTGCCAGCGAATGGGGAACGGGCCAAACCACATCGTAAAGTCGGCGATCATCCCTTCGCGCATCTCGCCAAAGTCGTGGATTTGCACGAAAACGGGCGGCGGGGTCAGCTTGCGAAGAATGTCGGTGCGGCTATGAAATTGGGAGACGGCCGCAAGCGGGGCGTTTACGTCAAATTGGTAGGTAAATATCATGGTAGTAATTAGAGCATAGTTGACGAAGAACCTCTACCTATCGGCGGCGGCGGTTAATCCAATAACGGCCGAACAAGAGCAGTGCCAGCAGTAACAGAAGCACGGCCGAGACACGCCACACTATTGTTGTTGGTTGGCTCTCCACATTGGGTGAGGGTTCGACGACAGGTTGATCTTGTGTGCGGGGTGTTGTTTCAATCGCATCAATCGCATCAAATCCCTGCGCCGCCAGCCATGCAGCATCGAGTTGATCCAGGTCACGGCCGTAAATTTGCTGCACGGCCGTATCCGCCTCCGTTCCCTCTGCAATTGCTATCAGCAACGCTTGCATTTTTTCTGCACCGTATTCCTGTAGCAACCAATCGACAACGCTGTAGCTTTGACGATACGCCATTCGCACCCCACTGGCATCCCCCGGAAATGTATCGCTCAAAGTGCGAAGCGACTCAACCGGGTTTTCTTCGAGCGCGTCGCTTTTCGTCTGTGCGCTCTGGGCGTATTGCGCCAGCCCTTCATCCAGCCACACCAGCCGTTCAGCACGGGTACAAGTGCGGCCGTATTGAGCGATCACCAGATGCGCCAGCTCGTGTGTGATCACCTGTTTTGCGGCTCCTACATCATCTGGTGCGCCCGATACCAATGCTGTTTGATGCGTATTAAACGCGATGCCGCCCAACGGATCATACGAGTACAACATACCCTCCATCAGTTGTTTGGGCGTTTCGTAAACATATAAATTGACACTGCCATCAAGCAAGATGCCGATTTCGTTTTCAAGGCGTGAAAGGGTGTCATCGGCCGCTTCTAGCAACGCCTCCGCAAAATCATTATCCCCCGCGTACCAGTGCAACATGATGCGGCCGATGCTCTCGCTCTGCCACGCAAATCGTTGATCGACCAGTTGTACGCGCTCGCGTTCCGTTGTCCATTTGTTGCCATCTGCATCTGTCAACGTCCATGCGTACCATATCCACGTTCCCGGTGGTGGGCTTGCTTGCGCCATCTCCCACGTCCATGTCACTCTGCCATCCTGCGGCACAACTGGCACATCTACCCGCTCCGGCGCACAGGTCAATTGATCAACTTCATACGTCAAGATCGCATCGACGATGGGCGCGGCCGTTTCGAGATCAAATGTGATGCTGGCAGGATAATCGACATGGGCGGCCGTATCAAAAACAGGCGCGGCCGTCCCTGAAAGGCGTTGTTGTAAATAGTAGGTTTTACCG
>CALECP010000187.1 GCA_937949915.1 uncultured Anaerolineae bacterium | reverse complement strand
CGAAGGCTATATTTGCAGGGTGGGCTTTCTATTCTAAAGGTTCTTGGTATTGATAAGCGCATTTTTGAGTACTTATCCAATATTAGGATATATAGATTTGATCCTCTCGGTGCTAAAATACCAAATAAATCAAGTGTTAGTTCAAGGATACTTCACGTACATGGTCATAATCTTACATCTGTACTTACACGGTTGGAAAGTGATGAGGAAACTAGAGAAAAAATTCTTGAATGGATGTCGCTTCTCATCCCAAAACTTGAGAAAATCGAGGCTATTGATAATCGGTTAGATGGCAGCCGGAGTTTGGTATTTACCGAAGAGGGTACAGACAATCGTTTTCCTGCACATTTAATTTCAGAAGGGACAATTTATGTTTTGTGTATCATGGTAGCTGTTCTTGATTCACGTAATCAACACAGTATGGTGTTGATCGAAGAGCCAGAGAGAGGAATCCACCCCAATGCAATTGGTGAGCTGGTAAAGCTTTTTCGTGAAGAAGCAACGGTGGAACGGCCGATCTTCGTTACCACCCATAGCGAGTCGGTTGTGCGGGCATCAACACTTGATGAATTGTGGTTGATAAACAAGCAAAACGGCAAAAGCGTTTTTACCCATGCCAAGCAAAGCATGAATGGTGCAAGCCTGAGCAACACAACGCTAGATAAAGCGTGGTTGATGAACTTTTTCGGGAGTGGGCTGCCGTGGTAAGAGTAGGGTTTATCGTTGAGGGTGACTCTGAAAAAATTTTCATTGAGTCAGAAGCGTTTCAGCAATGGGCGCAGGCGCATAATATTGAAATCTGTGAACGGGTGATAAATGCGGGAGGCGGTGGCAATTTGTTGCCACAAAATATCGGGCCGATGATGCAATTGATTCAAACATATATGCCGGATCACATTGTTATCCTAACGGACTTAGAAGATGCTGATAGCGTTGATACTGTTAAAAAGCGGATCAATACAATTGATGAATCTCTGATTTTTGTAGCCGTTAAGGCTTTAGAAGCATGGTTTTTGGCAGATGGTGAAGCGATGTCTGATTGGCTAAAAGTTGATTTTTATGAGCCGAATCCAGAAGAAACGGCTGCGATGCCATACGAACATATCAAACAAGTTGCTGAAAATTTGGATAGGCGCGGCCCCGGTAACAAAAAAGCATTTGCAAAGAAAATGACAAAACACCATACGTTTCAAGTGAGTCGTGCGGCCGCACACCCAGCTTGCCCCAGCGCAAAAACCTTCCACGATGGCCTCATTCGATTAGGACAAACAGTATGACACACACAGCAATAATCGGAATTGGACAAACGAATGTGAGCGAAGCGTGGGATACCTCGTTGCGCCACTTGGCATGGTACGCCATCGAAGCGGCACTGGACGACGCGAAGCTATCGCAGCGTGAGATCGATGCGGTGTACGTGGGCAATATGCTGGCGGGGCGCGGCAGCAACCAACGGCATTTGGGCGCACTAATCGCAGACTTTAGCGGGATGCGTGGCACAGAGGCGATTGTGGTGGAAAGCGCGGAGGCTTCGGGCGCGGCCGCATTGCGCCAAGCTATCTTCGCCGTTTCCAGTGGGCAAATCGACACCGCGCTCGTCGTTGGTGTGGAGAAGGCAAGCGACACGACGGGTAACGATTTTGAGGCGGCTCTGGCTACTTCGCTCGACGTGGAATATGAGCAAGCGCACGGGCTGACCACGGCCGCGCAAGCCGCCCTCCTGATGCAACGCTACATGCACGAGTACGGGGTTGAACTGGGCGCGTTTGCCAAATTTAGTGAAAACGCCCACGCGAACGGCGCGAAAAACCCACTGGCAATGTATCGCAATGTATTGAAGCCGGGACGGTTTGAAATCGCGCCGACCGTTGCGCCGCCTGTCAGTTTGTTTGATGCCGCCCCGGCCGGAGATGGCGGGGCGTGTGTGATTGTGACGCGCACCGACCGGGCGATGGAAATGGCGGCCGAGCCTATCCTGATCCGTGCCAGTGCAACCGCAACAGACACCCTCGCGCTGCACGACCGCCGTGACATGCTATGGCTACAAGCGGCCGCGCTCAGTTCGCAAGCCGCGTTTGCCCAAGCTGGGCTGGCACACGCTGACATTGATCTGTTTGAACTGCATGACGGTTACACGATTTTGGCAGCGATGTCCCTCGAAGCGGCCGGATTTGCCGAGCGCGGAGCAGGCACAACATGGGACGGCACAATGCCGCTCAGTTCGTTTGGGGGACTGAAAGCACGGGGCAATCCACTGGGTGCAACAGGTGTTTATCAAGCGGTGGAAGCGGCGCGACAATTGCGTGGACAGGCGGCCGATTGCCAGATCGAAAACGTGCGAACGGTGATGACCCAAAACCTCGGTGGGCTGGCTGCAACGGCGATTACGCATGTTTTCTCTCTGGTGTGAGAGCTTTTGACAGTGCTTTCGGGGTATTTGACAGCGTAAAGTGCGTATGATTACAGTCAGGCGTATGTGAAACGATTCACAAAGCGCGATGGAGTAATAGAATGCAAGTAGCACAGAATTGGCGATTGAATCAACAACGATACAGATTGATGGGCGAAGAGTGTCCGAATTGCAGCGTGAAAATTTTCCCGCCGCGTGACGTTTGCCCAGCGTGCATGGCTCCTGCAAAAGAACTGTTTGCGCTGACCGGTGTGGGCGAGGTGTTTTCGTACACGACGGTTTATCACCCTCCGGCCGGATATGAGTTTAACGCCCCGTATGTGGTTGCGTTGATCAAGCTGGATGAAGGGCCGGTGCTGACGGCGCAATTGACTGATGTTGAGCCAGAAGATGTGTCGATTGGGATGCCTGTGGAGGCGGTGACACGCAAGCTACGTTCGGATGGGGACGAAGGGATGATCGTGTATGGGTACAAGTTTCGGCCGATAATGTAGCGATTGCTCAAAATAATTGACAATATTCATGCGTGTATATATCATGTGTATATATGCAAATAACAACGATATTCAAGAATGGTGGTAGTCAGGCGATACGGATTCCAAGTGAGTTGCGTCTTGAAGGAAGCGAAGTATTTATCAAGCGTGTTCCTGAAGGATTGTTGCTGATTCCAAAAGAACAGTATCTGGCGGAAATGTGGGCTGCATGGGCGGCTAAAATGCAGGCATTTGCCGACGAAAACGGCGAACATATTTCTGTTGATGAGCGGGGGGGCGAACCGCAAGTACGTGAGGGGCTTGATGAGATATTTCCTTGATACTAATATCTGCATTTATATCATGCGAAATTCGTCGCCAAAGGTGATGATGCGCTTGGCGCAATACGCCCCGGCCGACCTCGGCATATCGACAATTGTCTTGTCTGAGTTGACATTTGGTGTAGCGAAAAGCACCCGCGTAATACGCAATCAACGCAAACTAGATGTGTTTTTATCCGCTTTTACAATTGTGCCATATGATAGTGCAGCGGCTCAAGCATACGGCCGCATACGCGCAACTCTCCAACAAAAGGGTGAATTGATCGGCCGTGAAGATATGATGATCGCCGCTCATACATTGTCGGCCGATGCCATACTCGTTACGAACAACGAAAGTGAGTTCGGCCGTGTTGATGGTC
>CALECP010000186.1 GCA_937949915.1 uncultured Anaerolineae bacterium | reverse complement strand
AATTAAACGCGGCCGGTGCTATCGAGGCAGCCAAATTGAGCAAGGCGGTCGGCCGTCCTGTGCATGTTGGCTGGAATCGACGCGAAGAGTTCCGCAATGGCTACTTGCGGCCGTCTACCCACCACATTCTCAAAGCAAAATTGGCGGACGATGGACTGATCGAAGGGATCGAACATCAACAGGCGAGTGGCGATGTAGCGTATCCGTTTTTGCCCGGTTTCTTCCCACTGGTTGCAGGGGCAGACTTTGGCGCGTGGCGGGGCGGCCGCATTCAATATGGCGGTATCCCCAATATCCGCACGGTAGCATGGCGCACGCCGATGCCGTTGCCCACTGGCTGGTGGCGTGGGTTGGGCTTGCTGTGCAACACGTTTGCTATCGAGAGCTTTATCGACGAATGTGCGGCGCAAACGGGCTACGATCCGGTTGCGTATCGCCTGAAAATGTTGAGCGATGCTGACCGGGATCAACGGCTGTTGCGGGTGCTAGAAGCGGCTGCACAGGCAGCCAACTGGGGCGGCAGCCTCCCGGCCGGACACGCGCACGGGGTCGGTCTTTCCATTGATGTTGGCACTCCGTGCGCCCAAATTGCGGAGGTGTCGGTCGAGGATGGTCAGATTCGTGTTCACAAAGTGACGTGCGTGATCGATCCCGGTATAGCGATCAACCCAGATGGCGTGATTGCCCAAACGCAGGGATCGATCATCATGGGCTTGAGTTCTACTTTCTTCGAGAAGATCACGGTTAAGGACGGCCGGATCGAAGCGAGCAATTTCAATAGATACCCGTTGATCACGATGAAGGAGGCTCCAGAGATCGAGGTCGTGATCTTGGAGACGGCCGACGCACCTAGAGGGATGGGCGAACCGCCGATGGGGCCACCGGCCGCGGCCGTGGGCAACGCCGTTTTCGCGCTGACAGGCCAACGTCTGCGCGAGTTGCCCTTGCAAATTTAACGATACTGTTTTCGTTGTGGGGACACACGACACTGGCGCGGTCGATTGAACAATCGGCCGCGCTTTTATGCCTAAATCAAATAGGAAAACGGAGCATCACCATTGTGCCTTGTTCCAGCCCTGCTGATACAACATCAATTGTGCCACCCATTAACGCAAGCACGTGCTGCGTGATGTACAGTCCCATTCCCATGCCTCGATCACGCATTGTGTTCTTTCCACGATAAAATGGGTTGAGGATGTGGGGTAAATCATCTGGGTCAATGCCAATGCCTTGATCTTGAATGGTGATAGTGAGCATTTGATCAAAAGATAATGTCATTGTGACGGCCGTATTTGAGTAACCAAGCGCATTTTTCACGACAGGTATAACCGCTTGGGTCAGTAAGGTCATGTCAATGTCTAATACTTGATTGGTGGAGAGGCTGTGTTGGATGATCTGCACACGATTATCAGCATCCATTTCTGCAACAGCTTGTGTTAATTGTGCATGTACGGCCGCGAGGTCAATCTGGCGCGGCCGTGCTTCTGTTTTATTGCTATTGAGTTCGTCTGCATGGACAATATCGCGCAGTATTTGGCTAAGATAAGCAGTCGAGTCTTGCACTTGACTATAATGTTGCTCCCGTTTTTCAATAGATAGTCGATCATAATGCGTAAATAATAGCTGAGAAGACATGCTAATCATCGTCAGTGGTGTGCGAAATTGATGTGAGATTGTTCTGATCATCTCTGACCGTATCTTGCTGATGCGATTTGATATGTCTAACGCTTCTTTAAGCTGCTTTGCCAGCATCTTTTCTCTTTGGAATGATGCTTGTAAATCTCTGACCCGCTCCGTTACTAATTGCTCCAATTCCTTATTTTTGGAACGCATTGTTTTCGCTTCTACTTGGGCAACTTCCGTTCGATAAATCACTTCTAGGCGGTGTAAACTTCGTTGTTTTTGCTCATCAAAGACAGTTTTATACAGTTGATGGTAGCGGCGATGGTACTGCAACGCGAGTGAACTGTCCCCTATATCTTCATGCCCATCCGCTAAAATCTTCAGGCTTCTATACGTTTCGATGTCGCTCTGGATCGTTTCCGATAAGGTTAATGCATTTTGTAGATACTGGATGCCTATGTCGTGATCATCTTGTGCAATGGCAATGCGCCCTAAGCCACGCAATGAATAAAGCTCACCCCGCTTATCTTCGATCCTCCGACAGGTGTTGAGACCTTGCTGAAAATGAGTCAGTGCTTGTTCAAAATCACCTAACTCAATATATGCGCCCCCTACATTATTATTGGCATAGGCAAATAATTGTATATATTTACGATCCTTTTTCCAAGAGGCAGAAAGTGCAATTGACCGTTTGCCAAAATCGATGGCGGCTATGTTATCTCCAGAACGATACCAACCGATACATAGATTGTTTAGAAAGAGTATGGTGTAATAAGTATCTTGGCAACGCTCGCTGATAACAAGCCCTTTTCCATATTGTTCAATCGACTTGGGATAATCTTCAAGATTAAGATATAGCTGTCCCATTCGACGATGTGTTAAGATGAATGCGCTTTCGGGTGCTTCCAGATGAATTTGTAGATGGTAGGCTTTTTCCAAATAAGCGAGGGCTTCGCTAAATTGACCGATAAGCGATAGATGTTCACTCAAATCACTTAAAAATTGCGCCAGCGTATCAGACTCTTTTTCCTCCACCTCTGTGAGAATAATCAATCCTTGCTCAATGGCATAGTCATGGGCTGCTGTTTCATAGCAGGCAAACAAAAATTCGATGCCAGCTAAAAGATAAAGTTCCCAAAATGCTTCTGCATAATTTGGTAGCTGCCGAATCTTTTTTAACAGCCTTTCAGCCTCAACCAACATCTCTTTGGGATGATTGCGCTTGCTTCTAACAGATGCTATTGCTGTCACTAAATCTATTGAGCTTGTTTTATCATCTACCATCA
>CALECP010000185.1 GCA_937949915.1 uncultured Anaerolineae bacterium | reverse complement strand
CCATGGTACTTTCGTGCCACGATCAATTGCCCTTTTCTTCCCTGTTATTTTCAGTCAAACAACTTGCCGCTCTACCTTTCCGACCTAGAGTCGAGCAAAGGAATCGTGGCAGGTGTGCAGATGTTGGCATGGGATAATGATTTGGATGTGACAGTTGATGCGCCGTTTGGCACGGCCGGAAAGCTACTTGTTTACGATGGACTGACAGGCACATTTTTGGGAGAAACGGCCGTATCGGCCGCCAACACAACCGCCTCTATTCCTCTTGATAGCGCCATGTTCGATGGACAAGTCCATGAGTTGACAGTGAAATTTGCGGCCGATAATGCCACACCACAAACGATTACACTCGACAATCGCTTCGACATTGTCGGCGGGGTGGCTGGATATAATGACGATCACGCCTCTGATAATCGCGGTCAATATGAAGTGAGCATATTCGTACCAGAGGATGGGAATTATGTCGTCTCCACAGGCAAGACAAATGATGTGAACGGTAATCTCAACTTGATCATTTTAGAGCTGGCACGTCCGGCCGATGACAACATCATCTACAGCGATCTCTATTTGGGATTGACGGCCGACGCGCCCAACGCCACAACCCCGCCCATCACGCTCAATGCAGGATGGCATGTCTTACGGTTTTTGTACAGTGCAGAATACAGAGACAACGGTGGCGACTATATTTGGGGAACGATTTCAGACGCACCTCCCATCGCTTTGAGCGTTGGTTTGCAGACGGTGACGGCTAGATATTCCTCCCTTTGGCAGCCGTTTATCGCGGTACTAATCGGCGTGACTTTAACAGTACGCTGGCGAATTTTGAGGTAGCCGTTCCTGCATTTTTTCTCTATCGTCACTGCCTGATATACTCAGGCAGTGACAGAGTAAAATGAACATCCTCATGATCGCGCCCACGTCGTTTTTTAGCGATTACGGTGGGCATATCCGCATTTACGAAGAGACGCTGGCACTGCAAAAACGGGGTCATACAGTCACCATTGTGACGTATTACAAGGGACGTGATTTGCCGGGACTCGATATTCAGCGCACGGCCGCCCTGCCATACCGCACCGATTACGAGGTGGGATCATCGCGCCACAAGCTGGCGTTTGATGCGTATTTGGCGGTGAAGGCGTGGCGTGTGGCGCGAAAAATGCGGCCGGACATCATCCACGCGCACATGCACGAAGGCGCATTGATCGGTGCGGTGCTGGCAAAGCGGTTGCGTGTGCCGTTGGTCTTCGACTTTCAGGGCAGCCTGTCGGCCGAAATGGCAGATCACAACTTCGTCAAGCCGCAGGGCATCATCTATCACGCCATTCGCTGGCTCGAAGCGCAGATCAACCTTGCGCCCGACACCGTTCTCACCAGTTCGACCCGTGCCAAAGAGCAGTTGCATACGCAGTTTAGTTTGCCCCGGCCGAATGTGGTCGCGTTGCCCGATTGCGTCGATATGGAACGCTTTGATCCACGCCAATTTGATCCGGCCGTGCAGCAACAATTGCGCCATGAGCTAGGTATTCCTGACGGCCGGATTGTGATCGGCTACCTCGGTTTGCTGACTGAGTACCAGGGCATCCATCATTTGCTCCATGCCGCCGTGCGCCTAAAGGAGTGGGGGAAAAACGCCCATTTTTTGATCATGGGGTATCCCAATGTTGAGAAATTTCAGGCGATGGCAGACGCGATGGGGGTAGGCGATGTGGTGACGCTGCCCGGCCGTATTCAGTACGACCGGGCGCCGCTTTATCTGTCGCTGGCCGACATCACGGTGTCTGCCAAAATGTCGGCTACAGAGGGGAGCGGCAAAGTGCTGAACTACATGGCGTTGGCCAAGCCGATTGTGGCGTATGACAATCCGGTGCATCGGGAATATCTGGGTGAGTGGGGCATTTATCCGCCCTCGGCCGATCAGGATCGGTTGGCGATTGAGCTGGCGAGATTGGTTGACAGCCCAGAACGCTGTGCGCGGCTGGGGCAAAAGCTACAAGAGCGAGCGCGGCAGGCGTACAGTTGGAACAAGGCGGCCGGGGAAATTGCGGCCGTTTATGTTCGCCTTTTAACGGCGAAAGGTGTTTCAGTAAATCAGTAAATCAGTAAATCAGTATGTCAGTTTGACCCTAAATATTGTCGTCTTCTCACACATATTCGTGGCTGCAACATGGTTAAACCGACAAGATAAATTGTTTGCGGCCGACTGATGTATTGACAAACTGAATAATTGAAAAACCGTGTCATCTTAGTTGAGCAGATAGCCATTCAAGGTCAGCTTTGTTACACTGTCCGCATGGCATTAGATAAATTTGGACGCAACATCAACTACCTACGAATCTCGCTGACCGATAAGTGCAATTTGCGCTGTGTGTACTGTATGCCGGAGGAAATGACATTCCGGCCGAGCGCACAACTGATGCAAGACGACGAATTGTTCCGGCTGGTTGACCTGTTTGCCTCCCGCTTGGGCTTTCGCAAAATCCGGCTAACAGGCGGTGAACCGACGATTCGGCCGAACCTTGCCGAGATCGTGCGCTATATGGCGAACACACCGGGCATCGAAACAGTAGCGATGACGACAAACGCCATCCTGCTGCAAACGCTGGCACGGCCGTTAGCAGAAGCTGGTTTGCAGCGCGTCAACATCAGCATCGACACACTCGATCCGTATAAATTCAAAAAGATCACACGCTGGGGATCGATGGATGAAGTCAATGCCGGGATACAAGCCAGTATCGAAGCTGGTCTCGGTATCAAGTTTAATTGCGTCGTTGTGCGTAACTTTAATGACACTGAAGATGTGGTTGAGCTGGCAAAATTGACGCTGCAATATCCATACCAAGTGCGCTATATTGAAATGATGCCGTTCGGGGATGTCGCCGATTTTCAGCAAGCGGGTGTGGTCAGCGAGGAAGAGCTGCGCGGTACGATCTCGGCCGCGCTTGGCAATTTGTCGCTCGTCGATGATGGCGTTCTCGATGGGGAAGCGCGGCTTTATAAATTAGACGGCGCACCAGGAACATTGGGTTTTATCAGTTCTGTCACCGCGCCATTTTGTGCCAGTTGCAACCGGGCGCGACTAACGGCCGACGGCCGTTTGCGCCTCTGCCTGCTGCGCGACAAAGAGGTAGATTTGCTTACCCCGCTCCGTGCTGGCGCAACAGATGACGACCTCGAACAAATTATTGCAGACGGCATTTATCACAAACCCTGGGGACACGGCCTGGACGACAACATTATTCCGCTCACCCGCGTCATGTCGGAGATTGGCGGCTAATCTAAATAAGAATGTTAAGAAAGAGACGCAAAATTTTGTGTCTCTACAGGCATTGTTGGCAGATACCGGTGAGCGTGAGGTGCCGTAGGTCGGCTGCGAAACCATATTCTGCCAACAATTGTTGTGCCAATGTATCGAAATGACGGCCGTCGAGCGATAGTTCTGTGCCGCACTGTTTGCACACCAGGTGGTGGTGCGGGTGCGGTGCAGCGATTTCAAAGACAGTTTGGTGGTTGTTGCCGGCCGTGACCACCAGACCCAACTCTTGAAACAGATGCAGAGAACGGTAGACGGTGGCGCGGTCTACGCCGGGGTGGGTGGCTTGTAGTTGTTCATACACATCGCTGGCGGTGGCGTGGCGGCCGAGCGCACAGAGTGCATCCAGCACGATTTGACGCTGGGTGGTTAGGCGATACCCTTTTTGGCGTAGCTGTCCGGCAAAATCTTGTTGATCGTGTGACAAAATAATTCCTCGTGCGGCCGTTACTATCTACTTTTTGCTTGATTTATGCAAATCAATTGACAGATATTTTGTTAGTATTTTGTGCAATGGTGAA
>CALECP010000184.1 GCA_937949915.1 uncultured Anaerolineae bacterium | reverse complement strand
CAAAAGAGGCGTTGCGACAACGCCTCCTTGATTTCATCGACTACTTCAATAAAACGCTTGCCAAGCCATTCAAGTGGACATACAAGGGAAGACCTTTATGTGCATAGATAATGATTGGATATTTAAGCCAGTCTGTACTAGGAGTGCTGAAAAAATTATCAATAATGCATCACATCGAGTTAATTGCGGCTCTTGTATAAACAATCAGGTGGGCTTAATTACCCACCTGTTCATCTATTTTCAGTCAAAATCAACTCTATTGTTGAGTAATCATACCGCTAGCATAACGGCATAATTTACATCTTCAAAGGGGAGTTGTTTTATTATTTATGACTGCTTTTTCCGGCCGCTGGGCGTAAGCAACGACCGTAGGCGAGACATACCGGGAATAGTGACCGGCTCTGGTTCGCGTTCGGGCGCAGGAAACGGCGGCAAATCGAACAGCTTGCGCCATGTGTAACGGCCGATCAGCAGCAGTGTCGCCGCCACAGGTGCAGCCAAAATCGCCCCCAAAATACCAGCGGCCGATGCCCCCATCAGCACCACCACCATCGTCACAAGCGGATGCAGATCAATCGCATTGCCCACGATGCGCGGCACCAAAATGTTGTTTTCTAGCTGTTGGATGATCAGCATCACCACCATGATCAACAAGCCCAATTGCCAACCAGACAGCCCCATCCAGTTTGGGTCTTGAAAAACGGCGACCAGTACGGCCGCGCCCGCGCCCACCACCGGCCCGATCATCGGCAAAAATTCTAAAATGCCAGACAAAACGCCCAGCGAAAACGCATTGCTCACACCCAACGCCATCAGCACCAGCCACACGATGAAGAAGATCACGATCCCCAGAATGATCTGCCCACGCAGATAAGCCCGCCAAATACGGCCGATCTCGCGGAACAGCCGTTGTGCATCCGCACGGTAGCCCGTCGCATCTGTCACGTCGCCAATGATATTTTCTAGCCGAGGCGCATCGAGATTGATGTAGATCGACATCGCAAAAATGAGCAGGAAGTTGGCAGCAAGTGACACAATTGAGATCGCACTGCCAGACAGCCAACGGATCGCGCTGCCGCCTGTTTCGATGATGCGGCTGACGCTATCTTGCAGTAGCGCGAGTACGTCGCCCTGCACGTCTGTCCAGTTGATAGCCGCGGCCGACGGCAGGCGATACGGGCCAAATGGGCCGATATTAAAGTCGTTCTGCGACTGTGTGTTGAGCCAGTCAGTCAATTGCGTCAGCAGCTCAGGAATCGTATTGTTGATGAAGCCAGGAACTTGCTCGGCGATATTGAACCCGGCGATCCCTAGCCCGGCCGTGGCCAACAACAACACAACCAACAGCGTCAAATAGACAGTCAACGTCGCCGCCACCCGCTTGATCTGGAAGTATCGCTCGATGAGGTTGATGATAGGGCCGAGTAAGAAAGACAAAATACCGGCGATCACCAAATAGCGGATGAGCGCACTAAATTGCCACAGTACCAGCGCGATCAACAAGACGGTCATCACCGTCACAATTGTCTTGACGTTGCGGTTCCAGGGGGGTGAACTATCGTTGGGTTGTGTATCCATAAGCAAGCCTCCAAAACAAAAAACCGAACTGGCACACACCAATTCGGTTTTATTATACAGTTAAAAGCGGCCGATTACATTGCGTCGTAGCCTGGGCCTTCGGAGAAGAAATCATAGTTCGCCATGATGTCTTCAGTCAGGTCAAGCACTTCGCCTGTTGGAACGAGCTTCGCGTTGAGGACGTTGACAGTATGCCCTTCCAATTCTACGCCATCCAGCTTCACGCCATCAAAATCTTCTTTCTTGAGCGCGATGTATGTCCCGCCGCCATGCTTGTCTTGTACAGCAAAGTCAAACGGTACTTCCTCTTCTGGAAAAATTGCCTCGTAGGGGCATTCTGGCACACATGCACCACAGTCGATACAGGTGTCTGGATCGATGTAGAGTAGAGGCCATTCATCTTCTGGTATGCCGAGAACCATGCACTCGACTGGGCAAACTTCTACGCATGCTGTGTCACGAAGACAGAGTTGTGTCACGATATGTGTCATTGCGCGTAACTCCTTTATGAAAACGGGTACATTAATTGTTAACCCGGGTTAAACAGTTTGTACTATTTTACACAAATAGTGGCTGTTTGTGTAGGTCAGCACAAATATACCAGACTATAGCGGCGCGTAAATAGGGCATTATCTCATTTCGGGGTACGATAGAGTGATGAGAATTTTGGTGATTTCTGATATACACGCCAACTTGACGGCGTTTGAGACGGTGCTGGCAGATGCAGAGGGACAATGGGATGCGTGTTGGTGTTTGGGGGATGTAATTGGCTATGGGCCAGACCCGAATGCGTGTGTGGAACGCTTGCAGACAGTGGAGACGGTGACATTGACGGGCAATCACGATTGGGCAGCGTTGGGCAAATTGGATACGAGCAACTTTAATCCGGCCGCCCAGAAAGCGGCCGCATGGACGGCCGCCACCCTCAGCCCAGCCAATCATGCGTGGCTGGCGGCTAAACCACCGACGGCCGTACACGAGTCATTTATATTGGCGCACGGCAGCCCGCTCAAGCCTGTCTGGGAGTACATTCTTAGCACGGCGATTGCACAAGCGAACTTTGCCGCCTTTACCCAACCGTTTTGTTTGGTCGGGCATACGCATTATCCGGTCATTTTTAGTGAAGAAGGGGGGCGGGTGCGCTTGCGCGAGGCTGATTATGAACGGCCGGTGCGATTAAACGCGCAAACACGCATGATCTTGAATCCGGGGAGCGTGGGGCAGCCGCGCAATAGCGACCCACGCGCCGCATACGCGCTGCTCGATACAGAGGCGATGACATGGACGTTCAAACGGGTGGCGTATGATGTGGCGGCCGTGCAGGAACGCATGAGAGCGGCTGATTTGCCTGCGATGTTGATCAGTCGCTTGGCTGTCGGGGCGTAAAAATTGTCGCTAACGAACCCATTTAGCATCATTTTCGTTCATAAACTTGACAACCAACTATATCCATTTAGAATATAGTCATTATCGAAGTGAATATAGTTATATCAACAAGTACATCTATGAACAAACAACTACCTCAACTCTCAGAAAATGGAACTCGTATCTTGGTGGCATTGTCCGGCCGGAATCTTCACGGCTATGGCATTATGAAACAAGTACAAAAAGATACCGATGTCCGCATCCCGATTGGCTCACTCTACCGCACCATCGCCAAGCTACTAAAAGACGGTCTGATCGAAGAATGTGCCACCCCCGCCAACGCTGATACTGAGGATGAACGCCGGAGGTATTATCGAAATACCGGGTTTGGTGAACGGGCAATAAATGCACAAGTATCGCGCTATCTAGCAATAGCTAATGCAGCAGCTAATCGTTAATTTTTCAGGGGAAAATCTTATGGGGCAATTTCTATTAAACATTATAGAAACGCTAATGTCAGCTTTCATCATTTTTGTGTTCTCAGGTTTGCTCGCTACAGAGGCGGGGCGGACTTGGTTATATAAGCAGCTTCTGAAAATGTATCCCAAAACGTTTAGAAGTGAGTTCGGGGATGAAATGCTACATGATTTTTGCCGCATAGTCAGTGATTCAAAAGAGCAAGCAAACACACTGAACATAGCAGGTATTGTGATGATGGAGTCTATAAACATCGTTACAAGTGCTATTCCTATGCATACCGAGATTGCGATAAAAAAATTGAGGAAACTTATCTCATCATTTAGATTACATAATTCTGCTACAGGGATAGAGGCAGCAAGAGATACCATTACTAATGCAATAATAACTGTTATTGTTGCAGCGGCGTTCAAAATAATTACAAACTTACTCGTTGAAGTTATTGGGATTACAGAAGTAACGGAAATCTTTATTTT
>CALECP010000183.1 GCA_937949915.1 uncultured Anaerolineae bacterium | reverse complement strand
ACAAGAAGCTATTCGAATTTTGCAAGACGCTTTTTTGATTCTATACGATAACGAAAGTGCATTTAGGGTTATTGAAGAACCGGAAGCACATCTATATCCGGTTGCACAAAAGTTGCTTATGGAAGTGCTTGCAATCACACTTAACGGGACTGACAGCCAGATTATTATTACAACGCACAGCCCGTATATTTTGAGTATTGCGAACAATTTACTGTATGCGTCAAAAATGGCTTCACAATATCCAAATGCGAGGGATAGAGTAGAAGAAATAGTACCCTCTGAAGCATGGTTAGACCCGAATAAAACAAGCGTATATATGCTAGAAGATGGCAGATCAAGTTCTGTTTTCAACGATGAGATTGGACTTATTGATCAAAACACGCTAGATACGGTGTCTGAAGAAATCGGTGCGGATTTTGAACAACTGTACTTCATTAATGCCGAGGCATCTTATGAGTAGAGATGCTGATTTTATTCGAATGCTTGAATCCAATTTCGCAGATCGACTTCAAAAGAACTGCCTTGCATCAGCCAATGAATTTGAATTGTTGGTTATTGAAAATGATGAAAATCAATCCTGTTTCTCCGATGCTGTTCCTAATGGTCAGTGGCGGTTTAAAGATGCCAGAAAAAACAATGTCGTATTTTCAGATGATACAGACATTGTGGGATTGTTTATTAACAATGTGACACGAAAAAATGTATGGTTATTGTCTGGGGATCAATGTTTTTTTGATGACGATGAACCGACAAGATGCGATTGCCTCGTATTTAATGACAATACATTATGTTTTGTTGAGTTAAAACTCAACATTGGGAAAACACGCAAACGTGCTGATCAGATGCGTGAAGCACGAGAGCAACTTAAAGAAACGATTCGATTCTTCAAATCCCATAGTTCGAGCGATTCACCCAGAATGTTTCGATTTGTCTTGAAAGCCTATGTCGTGTTGAAACCGAGCATCGCATTTCCTACCTTTCCAAAAGCCAAAGCTACAAGACAAGCAGTTTTTGAAAAGTTCCGCGAATCAACAGGCGTACTGTTGGTCGAGGCAAACTACTTGGAATTGTGAGATCATATCTATGGATAATTACTCAAAACATTACAACACAATCGTAATCGGCATCGGCATGGGTAGTGTCACGGTCTATGAATTGGCGAAGCATTGTCACGGGGTGAATCCCGCACCTATAATTTGGAAAACCCGTTAACACAGGTTCGGAAAAGTTGAGGAATGAAAAATAAGCAATCGCTCACACCGTCTCCTCTTTTTTTGTTGGGGAGTCTCATTTTATGGCTGCTGACGGCCGTGCCAGCCTACGCCCAGATCGCGCCTATCGGAGATGTTGCCAATGGCACTGTCATCTATCAACAACGGTGCGCCAACTGTCATGGGTTGACCGGGCTGGGCGATGGCGAATTGGCAGCGCAAGCGGTCAATCCCCCTACGCCACTAGGCGACCCTGACTACAACAAGAGCGCGATTCCGAATGTGCTGTTCGGTGTGATCACGAACGGCCGCCTCAACAATGGGATGCCGTTATTTGGCGAGGGCAGCAGCAACCCATTGAGCGAGCAAGAACGATGGGACGTGATCGCCTATCTGTATGCGCTTGGTACGTCGCGCAGTGCGGTACTGGCAGGAAGTACGGCCGTCACCGAGGCGCAACAGGCGATTATCGACACGGCCGATTGGGCGAACAGCAACAACAGTATGCTCGCGTTGCCCGATGACGTGGCCGCATTCGGCCGGATGGCGCAGTTCAATTATTTGTTGGGCGCGGGGCAAATCGCAGGCACAGTTGTCAATGGCAGCACAGGCGCGGCCGTGCCAGATGCCACCGTTCGCCTCCGCGCCTTCGAGGGGTTCGAGTTGGTCGATGAAAAGGTACAGACGAGCGATAGCAATGGCGCGTTTCAATTTGAGTTGACTGATGTGACGGCCGATCTCATCTACCAAACACAGACAGAGCAACAGACACTTACATACAACAGTGATTTCATTCGCTTTGACGGCCGCCAGATGAGCCAGCCCGGATCGCTGACCGTGTTTGACGTGTCGGCCACGGCCGATGTGGTCACACTCGTCCAGCAGCGCACCGTTGTCGATGTATCGCCCGATAGCTTCATCATCGATCAGTTGTACACATTTCGCAACGACAGCCAGACAGCGTACACGGGCGGTCTCAATTTGTTTGTGCCAGAGGGCGCGACAGATGTGTCGATCAACAATATACGCGGCGGACAGATGATCCCCAACCTAGACGCAATCAAAAATGAAGCGGGGTGGCAAGACACGCAGCCGTTGCGGCCCGGTGGCAATGGGCGCGATGTGGTGGTGCGCTATCAATTGCCGCTGACCGAACCATTGATGATCACACACGATATGGCGTGGCCAACTGATGATTCAATGGTGATCGTGCCAGAAGGCGTGACTGTCGGCACCGGCTGGACAGAGGCGGGGCAGCGCGACATCAACGGCCGGATCGTCGTCAACTATGTCGGTACGGCCGACACACAATTTTCGCTGACGCTATCTGGGCAGCCTGCGCTTGCCATCGACCCCGCAACGGGACAGCAACTATTGGTTCGCAATGAAACACAAGAATTGCTGATCGGGGGTGGCGGTTTGCTCTTAGCGTTGTTGTTGTGCGGTGGTTTGCTTTATCGTTGGCAAAAACAAGCTCCGGCAGACAAGCGGCCGTTGCTCCAAGCGATTGCAGAACTGGATGCGGCTTATGCGGCCGGGCAGATCAAACGGCAACCGTACCAAGATCGTCGCCAAGCGTTGATGCAACAATTGCGCGATATTTGGTAACGGGCGGTAGCGACATGATTAATCGTGTCACTACGGGGCGGGATGATCAGCCGTCTTTGAACCAGAAGTAAGCAGGAATCAATAACAGCAAATGACCGAGTACGTTGAGCCAGAGACCGATGCCCAAATCGGCCGTCATCGTAGTGAGGTCAGCGATGTGCCAGCGCGACGCTTGATAAGCGGCCGTGGGCAATGCGGCCCCTAGCAGACCACAAACCAGCAGCAAACCAGCACGTATACGGCCGGGCAATCGCCCCAGCAATGGCGCGATTAGCACCAGCAAACAGACACCCCCGAACCAGAGGACGCGGGTCAGCCATTGGTCGCGGCTTTCATCGACGATGATCGGAATATCTGGCACAGCGAGGAAGGCGATGGGGAGGGCGAATAAGGCAGTCAGCCATGTACGGATACGGCCGCGGCCATGCGATGCCCATAAAATCAGCGCAATAGAAAGCGTGATCGGCGGGATATAAAACCAGTTGCGGTTGGTGGGCGCATTGCCCTGGATAAAGGCGGGGAGAAATTTGACCCATTCGCCTACTTCCCACCCGATGAGGCGCAGACCAGCAACCGGGCTAGGATGCCAGACGGTGAGATAGCCGATTAAAATAAAGGTGAGGGCAAGCGGCGTGAGCCAGCGATTGACAATTTTCATGTTGCATCCCGTTTTATCCTGCCAGCAACCGTTTATAAATATCACGCAATTGTCGTGCAGATGTTTTCCATGTGAAGTGGTGGGCGTGAATCGCTCCCCGTGCCACCATATTGGCGCGGTGTCCGGCGTTGAGCAGCAGGCGGTGAATGGTGTCTGCCCACACGGCCGGATCATCGGCTGCCAGCATCACGCCAGCATCACCGACCACTTCGGGCAGGGATGAATTGTCGGCCGAGATGACCGGCACACCACACGCCATCGCCTCTAAAATCGGCAACCCAAATCCCTCGTACAAGCTGGGGAAAACGAACAGCGTCGCATTGCTGTACAGGGCTGGCAAATCAGCATCATCGACGAAGCCCAGTACCTTGACGCGGTTTTGCAAACTGTGTTGCTCAATCGCGGCGTAAAAGTCGTCTGCCAGCCATCCTTTGCCCCCAGCGATGGCGAGATTGTGTGGCCAATCGGCCGCGATTTTCGCAAACGCTTCGACAAGCATGGTGTAATTTTTGCGGGGCTGAACGGTGCCGACGGTGAGCAGATAGGGGGTGTTGCCCAGACCGTACTTTTGGCGCACGGCCGTCAATTGAGCGTCGTCTGTGACAGGCTGAAATTCCCGGCCGACACCAGAATGCAACACGCTGATTTTGTCCCCGCTTACGCCCCACACACTTTCGAGATCGCGCTTGGTGGCGGCCGAATCTGCCAAAATATGCGTCGCCCGTTTGACTGACCACGGCACCACTTTATTGAGATAGTTGACCAAGCTCGGTTCGTAATGATGCGGAAAGTGATGGAATGATAGATCGTGTACTGTCAGCAGCGTGGGGATGTTTTTGGCGACGGGCGGCAGCACAAAGTCGGGGGAATGGAACAGATCGATGTCACCTGTGAAACGCTGCACGTGCAGAGGAATCCGGGCGCGGTACCAGGTGCGATACAGCCATTTCTCGTCTAATGAGGCGGGCATGTGGCGAAAGTTCTTGGCGGCCGGTAGCGGGTTTTTGACAGGCAGATCGGCCGGAGGTTTGGCAGAAAAGAGGTGGTATTGCGTTTTTTTGTCGAGCGCACTCAGCGCACGGATCAGTTCGCGGGTGTAGCGGCCGATCCCGCCCCCTTGCGTGAGGGCGGAGGTGACATCAATCCCGATATGCGGCCGTTTTGTCATATTTGTCCACGTCGTTGTACGTCCAGTAGCGATTGGCGAAAAAGTTCCAGAACATCACAATGCCGACTGATAGGGCGACGGCAAGATTGGCCCCCAAACGAATGGCATCGAGATCAAATGGTACGAAATTTTCGACCAGTTGGGTAAATGGTGTGGTCGAAAGGCGCACGATAATGGCACGGGGGAGGATGCCGGTTAGGTTGACCAGGAAAAATTGCACGAATTGGCGGCGAATCGACTTGGAACGTGATTCTGGGTATGTCCAGTAGCGATTCCAAATAAAGTTGCTGAGGATAGCAAGAATAAATGAAATGGATGAGGCGATGGTCGTAGCCGTGCTCACATTGCCATCAAGCGCGGCCGTCATCGGCGCAAACATCAGATTGAAAGAGCCGAAATCGACGACCGCCCCAATCACACCTACAACCGCGAACTTGAGGAAACGTTTTAATTCTTTGGGGTTCATGCCCGTGCGTTTTACAACACTTTTAATCGCCAACATAATTCTCCAATTTTGCCAACCAACCTTGTTTTTCCTGACGGCGTTCTCTCCGTTTCTGATTCCAAACAGAGCGTGCCGATGAGCGCATATCAAGCATGACAAGCAATGCGAACATCACCCCCATGTGCAAATAAATGTTTTTGACGTACATGTTGTCGAGCATGTGGTGGACGGCCATGCCAACCCACGCGCCCAACATGCCGATAGCGACACCGCGTTCGAGCGCGGCCGCACGGTAGATCACCCGAATGGTGAGCCAGAACACACCGCCCCACATGAACAGATAGGCGATCAGCCCGACGATGCCCATTTCAGCCATGATGTTGATGTAGTAATTGTGAGCATGACCGAGCGCATCGAGCCAGGGCCCCGGCACTCTGTAATCGAGGTAGACCACTTCATAATTGCCGAAGCCGTGTCCGAGCCACAGCTTGTCTTGCATCATATTTAGCCCTGCAGTCCAATGTGCCAATCGTTCGAGCAGGGAGTGTGTGGCGGCCGTCAGGGGCAGATTTTCGGCTTCTCCAAATTGGGAGATAAAGCCAAACATGCGATCTGAAAACGCGGCCGGGACAAGCCCAACTTGCAGCGCGACCCAGAAGGCGGCGATGCCAAAAGCGATCAGCTTGATGCCATCCCACATGCTTTTGGGGGTCAGCAGTGTGACGAATGCCATCCCGGCCGCAAAGTTGATCCACGCGCCCCGGCTCCATGAGCCGATCAAAGCAACCATCATCACCATCGTAAGAACGATGACCAGTTGCAGCCAGCGCGACGCTTTGACCCGTTCGATCACTGTTTGCAGGGTGATCGCCTCTCCTTCTAATGCGTCTGATAACATGCCGATGAGCAAGCCAATCGACAAGAAGGCGTTCAGTGCCATGTAGCCACCATACGGGTTGGGCTGCATAAATGTGCCGACGGCACGGAATAAGCGGCCGCCAATCGCAAAATGCCAGGGGCCAGACCCCGCTATGGCAAATTGGTACACGCCGTAGAGTCCTTGCACCAATCCGGCCGAGAGCAACAGCCCTAGCGTGATGATCAAAACGGTGCGCGGCTTGTATTCACGGGTCAGATCAAGCATGAGCCACATGAGCAGCAAAATCTCGATCCACTTCACCATTTCGCGGATACCGGGCATGATGTCTACGGCGTACCAGAGCGAGAACATAGCCGTTAGCACAAAAACGAGGATCGGGATGTTGAGCGGTGTCCACGGGATGACGATGCGGCCGTTCTTCAAATTGCGTATTCCCCACACAAATAGCGTGAAAAAGAGCATCAATTGCCCACTGGTAATACTGCCGATAGGGCCGCCGATAAATGTCTCTTCAAAAGCGCCAAGCGGGCCGAGGAACAGCACGGCCGCCATGCCCAACAACGGATATTCAAGCACAGCCAGCAGCACACAAACACCGACCACACCAACAGGGACAACAATCCCTAGCTTGTAAGGCAGCAAGGCGATGATCACCCCACACAGCACGGCCGGAAGCCATTGCCAAACAGGGAAAACCATATTGGTGCGCGGAATGCGGATCGAGAGCCGCTTGGAATTGAGCAGTGCGTTGAGCATTCGTGCAGTGTAGGGAATTTCATGTTTTTTACCACACCGATTCCTCTACGGTTTGTCTGTAGGGATATGGCATGCCATATCCCTACAGACAAACCGTAGAGGAATCGGTGTGGTAAAAAACA
>CALECP010000182.1 GCA_937949915.1 uncultured Anaerolineae bacterium | reverse complement strand
GCGACCACTGCGTTTGCGCTGGCTCTTTGGCTTTGGTTTACGCGATTTGTCTCGGCTGGATGGCCAACTAGAGTTGCGGCTATTTTGATTGAGTCGCGCTGTCAATTGCTTGACAAGCTCCTCTAACTCCACAATCCGTTCGCGTAGATGTTGGATGCCTTCTCTCAGGGCCGCATTTTCTTGCCGCAGTTCGTCCATGACCATCATTTATATCACAGATTGGATACCTGTATAGTTACAGAGGAACTATGAAAAAACAACACGTATTACTGATATTTGTTTTGCTGTTGGTAGCGTGTGGTGGCTCGGCCGAAACACCCACATCCGCACCGACTAACCTACCGCCAACAGATACCCCCACGGCCGCACCGACAGCCCCAGAGGGCGACGTAGATGAAGATACGCACTCACACGACGGCGAAGATGACGACCATTCGTATGACCACGATCATGATGACGAAGATAACGATCATCATGCGGAGGAAGTTGATCTGACTCTTTTCCTCGATGGCGCGTTGGTGAACGAGCCAACCATCGTCGATTGTACGCTGTCCGATGGCACAGAAACGACGTGCTACGAAATCACAATTGCGGGAACTCCGGCGAATCATGATATTGGGCCATTTTGTCCTGAGACAACGGAAACAGACGCGGCCGACGCAGGCATTTGGTTCGACGGGAACGGCGTTTACGATGTAGACGGCGCGTTTATTCTCGGTTTGGCAGAGTTGTACAGCGATGATTTTTGGAAGCTGTATGATGATGATGGCAATGTGAATATCACGGAAACGGCCGACGAGTTTGATTTGGCGGCGCGGCCGAATGTTGACCCGTCACTCTACAACCATTGTGTCGCGGGGCAGGTGGCATGGCTGGACGGTGGTGAGCCTGTGCAAATGACTGTGACCATTCCGACCAGTCCGGCGATGGCTGCAACGACGAGTCGTGGCGGCAATTGGGGTGTGACGCTGAACGGTGTCATCATGGCTGCGGCCGCTCCTGTCGATGCGATTTTGGGCGCGTACACGATTGCTGTTTTTGACGATTGTGGTGGTCACATCAACCCGGTTGATGGCTACCATTTGCATGGCGCACGGGGCTGCTCGGAAGTGGGTGAAGCGGCCGAGGGTAGCACGCCAATGTTTGCGATTGCGATGGATGGATTCCCGATTCACAGTCCGCTCTCACCAGAAGACGCGGCCGCGGCCGATCTTGATGAATGTAACGGCCGCTTTACCAAAGAACTGGGCTACCATTATTATGCCAATCCGGCCGAAGAGAACAGCATTTTGACGTGCTTCAAAGGGTTAACTGTTGCAGGACAAGATGGTGGACGGGGCGGCCGTCCCGAAAGGCCAGAGGGTAGTGCGCCACCGGCCGATGCACCAGAAACAATAGATGAAGCGGCAACAGTTGGTGAATCGGTCACAAGCCTCGTTCCATCCGATTATCTCGGATCATATCAGTACGCTGATGCCGATTTTGGAACGAACGTGACCGTTGTTGTAGATGAAGCGGCCGGAACGCGCACCATCACATCAAACACGCTCCCCAACCATGAAGTCGGTGATTTTCCCAACCCCGGCAACCCGAACACGATCAGCGAACAAAATGGTTCGTGGACATACCCGTTAGAGCCGACATTTGTTGGCAACGTAGCGTTCGCACGGACACCGGGCGTGGCGATTAGCGGTGTGAAGTTTGAACCGGATACGGCCGAGCGCGTCAACTGTGAAAGCGGCGAAGTGTACCAAATCGAAGCGATTCAGGATTTCCTCGATATGGGTGTCGATTTCAACAACGCACACGTTCAGCCAACCGGTGAATACCATTATCACGGCGTTTCGCAGATGCTTGTTGATGCGTTTGCGGGGGATGAAGACCTTGTACATGTGGCGTTCGCGGCCGATGGTTACTTGATGTACTACTCAAAAAGTGGCGCATATCAACCGAGCTACCAAGTCGGCACGGGGGAACGCGCAGGGACAAATTGTACATATTCGCGCCCCGGATCAGGAACGCTTGAACTATCACGAGAGATCGATGGCACAGTCAAATCAGACTGGGTGTATGATGCAAGCTATGGCGATTTGGACGAGTGCAATGGCATCACGATTGACGGGCAGTACGTTTACCTCCTCACAGACGACTACCCGTACATTCCGCGCTGTTTGATGGGTGAAGTTGCTGGCGCAGGTGCTGGTGGTGGCGGCGGACAAGGTGGCGCACCGCCTGCGGGTGGTCCGGGCGGCGGCCCTGGTGGTCAACGTGGCGGCGGGATCAATTTTGCGGCCGCAGCCGATACATTAGGCATCACCGAACAAGCATTGCGTGATGCGATTGGTGGGCCTCCGCCTGACATTGAAGGTGCGGCCGAGACGCTTGGCATTGCGGCCGAAGAGATTCAAGCTGCTCTTGATGAGAGGTAGGTTACTCGCCACGAATCTTCTGCCAAATCAAAAAAATATCCGTAATTGACAACTCAAATACGGATATTTGCTATTTTCATAAGACTTCCAATTTTTATTGTGCGCCTTTTAGCTGCCACAGCTTGAGCGCAAGGTGCAGAGCCAATCGCATATCGGCCTGGTTCAAATCATGTGCCGTCAACTCTTGAATACGTTCCAGACGGTAGAGCAGTGTGTTGCGATGAATAAACAACGCTTCGGCCGTTTGGCTGACATTGCCGTGATGATTGAAATACTCTTCAATCGTATGCACAAGATTGCTGCGATGTTCACGATCATAGACGATCAATGGGCCGATCACTGTATCGCAAAAATCATTGACGGCCGGAACATTGTCCAACTGTCCCAGCAAGCGATAGACACCCAGACTGCCATACTCAACCAACTCATCCAAGCGCAAACGCTGCCCCACTTCCATCGCCTGCAACGCTTGTTGATGACATTCCGGCCAATTGATCAATGTCTCTATCGGGCCCGAAATACCGGCCACAAGACGACCATCAGGATAATCTGTCTTCAACTGTGTCCGTAGCCGTTGCGCCAAGCGGGTCGCTGCGCCGAGTTCTTCGTTGTTCCGCAACGCTTGGAACACCGCCACATGGTCGCCGCTATACACGTGTACGAGCGTCGGCCGATTATTGGTAGAAAGCAGCCAGTGCAAGGTCGATTCGATGCGGCGCAATGTACTGACATCATTTTCTTCGTCCCACTTAAACGTCATCACCGCATGAGGGTGATCGGTATCATGGTCGAGTCGTGCCGCCAGTCGCTCGATCTCCTGCGGGGCGACAGTCCCTGCCAAAATGCCTTCCAAGAAGTTGCCGCGCAACTCGTTTTTAACCTGGTTGACCGCTTTCGTTTTCGCCATTTCCAGCGCAATCGCGGCCGCGCCTTGTTCTACCGCGACAATATCGAGCGCATCCAAATCAGCCAGAGGCGCAACGATGGATAAATAGCCTCGTGCGCGGTCGCCAGAAATGATCGGACTGATCAACCGTGCCACATTTTGCTGGGGGAACAACGTTTGTTGCCAATGGGTGCGCGTCGCTTTGGCGGCCGCTTTGCGATTGCGTAGCACGGCCGGAAGTTCATCCTGCTCTGTGATCGCGGACAGCAATCGTGCATCATCGACTGGAATGGTCGAAGCAGGGCGATCAATCGCCAAAATCTCTAGCCGCTTATCCTGAATAACCACGATCTTGTTGGTCAGTTCACCTACTTTTTGCGCCATCAATGGCAGCCCTTCACCATCGCGTGATAGCTCTGTCAATTCACGATAAAGCTGCATCCCTCGTTCGCCAATCTGGTTCTGCTTGTCTAGCAAAAACGAAGTAATCGCACGATGCACACTCCGCAAACTCGCGCCATCTGGCATAATATAAATCGGCAGATCAAGCTGTGTGATCTTCGCCATTACATTGTCGTCTATCGGCAAAAATAAGACGACGGCCGCGGCCCCCAGCGAAGCAGCCTTATTGAGAAATGGTAGCACGTCTGTCTTGCCCATCTCCTGCTGGACATTATCTGGGCAAAGAATGAGATCACCACGCTCAACCTGTGAAGCAATATCATCACGGCTGGCCAGTAACGTCACCCAGTTCACAATTCGTTGTTTGTAATCGCCATTGGCGATCACTTGTTTATCCGACGGCAGCGCGACGCGCTCAACATCGACTAATCGGGCTTCCTGCTTGTTCGATTGACTCATATAAATTCTCTCAATTTGTTTAGTTTGCACATATTATAGCTGATTTTTCAGATAATCTATGGTGCAAAATTGTAAGGAATGCAAAAAACAAACAAATGAAGATTAAATTATCGCTGATAGCTGTTTGGCGTTCATAAAGTTGGCAGACGCGCATAAACATTTGAAGGCAACACAAACATGCGACCAGTGTGAAACCTATACAATCGTGAGAAAGTGCGGGGGCGGCCGTCATTTTGTGAAAAGTAAGCTAAACCCGCTATAATCTGCAAAGCAAATTCAAAAAAGACCCATTTTTTTACAATTCGAGTCATTACGCCAATCGTAGAGACGCAAGCATCTCTGTGTTTTGCATTTCTACCTTATGCGTAATCACCCTTTTATTTTACGGAGTGAAACATGGAACGTACATTGATTCTCGTCAAACCTGACGGTGTGCAACGTGGCTTGATCGGTGATGTGATCAGTCGTTTTGAGCGTCGTGGCTTAAAATTAATCGGCATGAAGTTTATGCAAATGAGCAGCTCACGCGCGGCCGAGCATTATGCCGAGCATATCGGCAAGCCATTCTATCCCGGTTTGGTTGCTTACATCATTTCTGGTCCTATTGTGGCGATGGTATGGGAAGGCAACGACGCGGTAGCGATTGCGCGGAATACGATTGGCGCAACAAAACCGGCCGAGTCTGCCCCCGGCACCATTCGTGGCGACTTTGCGCTAGAGATCGGCCGGAACATGGTACACGGATCGGACAGCCCAGAAAGCGGCGAGCGCGAAACAGCGATTTACTTTTCGGCCGACGAGTTAGTGTCATGGGATCGCATTACAGACACATGGATTTCTGAGGACAAATGGGAATAATCCCACAGTCGAGAAACAATTAAAGATGATGTAGAGACCTTCTGAGCAATCAGGAGGTCTTTTTTTTGTAGTTGCCCAAATCATTTCCCAAGTTGCCCCATGCCCACTATAATCGAAAAAAACAAACAACGTGAGACACCATGAGCGACAAAAAAACAGGACACCTCAACCCCAACATTCCTTCGACTGAGCTATCTGCGCTGATGACGACGGCCGATAGCAAAATGGCCGCCTATAATCTGCGCCTGCTTACGCCCCAACTGCTGCTGCGTACCTTTTTGGACGAGACAAACAGCACCGCGCACCAGATACTAAAGAAGCTGGCGGCGCAACGAGGGTTTGATTGGGAGGCGTTTGTGCGGCGGGTCGATACGATGGCAAAACATGCCCCCGGCCGCGCTGCCAACTTCAACTTTACCGACGATTTTGGCAAAGATATTGCGCTCTCGGACGAATTGCTGATCACGATTGATGAAGCGCTGACCATTGCGAAAGCGCGGGACGAGCTAAAGGTAACGAGCGGTCATATTTTGGCGGCGATGGCTGATCAGAAGGTGACGACGTATGGCGTTTTGCAACGGATCGGGGTGACACAGACGGCCGTGACGGCACTGCTGGGCGAATACACGCCAGAGGGGAACAGCAGTATCCGCGACTATGTAGAAGAAGCGAAATCAGGCGCGATTGCCCCGGTGTACGAGCGCAAAACATTGATGAATGACATGATGACCATTCTCGGTTTGTCGAGCGGCCGTCACATCATTCTCGTCGGGGCAGAAGGAGCAGGCAAACGCACGCTTGCCCGTAGCCTGGGGCTGACGCTGACTGGCAAAGAGGATGGCGCGTTTCGGTCGTTGGTCGAGGTGAGCGAATCGGCGTTGCTGGAAGACCCATTGGCGGCGATGCGGGCGGGATTGCGCCGTGCTAGCAAAGGGATTTTGATCGTGCCGACGATTGAACGCTTCTTTCCGGGGCGTGAACGGGCGATCTTTCCCGCGCAGGTGAGCCGGGAGCTACAAAAAGCGTTGTTGGGCGACGACATCACCATCATTGGTACAACGACACCGGGCAGCTTCGATCTGCTATCGAACGAACAATTGATCCGCGCCCGCACCAATCGCGTCGATGTGCCGCAAACGAGCGTCGATGAAACGGTCTCCGTTTTGATGTACCACAAGCCCCGCCTAGAGCAGGAGTATGGGCTGATCGTGGAGCGCGAGGCGTTGGAAAAGGCGGCGCAATTGGCAGGGCAATATATGAAAACAACCGCCCTGCCCGGTGCGGCCGTGCAATTGGCAGATCGCGCTTGTGCGCTGGTCAAAATGGCGAGTGAGGGCGTGGTCGAGGGTGTGGGCGAGGACACAGTCACGCAAGACAAAACATTGTCGGCCGAGGACGTGATGGTGGCAGCCAGCCAAATCACGAAAGTGCCGATCAGCAAGCTGGGCGAGGACGAATCAAGCCGCTATGCTAACATGGTCGAATCACTACACGAACGCATCATCGGACAAGATGAGGCGGTAATGGCGGTCAGTCGCGCCGTCAAAATCGCACGAGTGGGACTGAGAAAGCCGAAACGGCCGATTGGCTCTTTCCTCTTTCTCGGCCCCAGCGGTGTGGGCAAAACAGAGCTTGCAAAAGCATTGGCTGAATTTATGTTTGGCAGCGAACGGTCGATGATCGTGCTGGACATGAGCGAGTATCAGGACGAGGCAAGCGTCAACCGCATGATCGGGTCGCCACCGGGCTACATCGGCAGCGAAGAAGGCGGCCAGTTGACCAATTTTGTGCGCGAAAATCCGTATACCGTCGTCCTGCTGGATGAAATAGAAAAGGCGCATCCGCGTGTCCTCGATGTGTTGCTGCAAGTGATGGAGGAAGGGCGGCTGACTGATGGCAAGGGGCGCGTGACGACGTTTAGCGAGACGGTGGTGATCATGACGAGCAACATTGGCGCATACCACATGATGACCCCGGTGATCGGTGAACGGGAGCGCGAGCAGGTGATGGAGGATGTGTTTAAGCATTTACGGCCGGAGTTCATCAACCGTATCGACGATGTGATTTTGTTCCATCAGCTTACGCCAGATCAGTTGGCAAAAATTCTCGATTTGATGTTACGGGGCGAGTTCAAACTGACGAAGGCGCAAGGGATCGATCTGCAAATTACAGATGCTGCCAAACAATTTATGTTGGCACAAAACGATCAGCCGGAGTTCGGGGCGCGGCCGCTCCGTCGCATCATCCAAAAGAATCTGCGCGAACCATTAGCCGATCACCTTTTGAGCAATCCGGGCGCAAAAGCGGCAACAATTACGGTGGATGCGGGAGACGATGGGCTAACGTTTGGTGAGGGTTAGAAGTTATGTATCTAACGCTTGATTCGACCTATAATCTTCTGCAAAATCGAACTGATGTTAATGCCACTGCTCAACTCATACTCCCCTTCGTATTGAAGTAAAACAGGTATGATTGGGATTGTTGCTTTGATTCTGTGGCGAACATCTGCTTGTGTATCATTCACAATGGGTGGTAAGTTATTTAACGCACCAGTCAATTGAATCAGATGATTATTCGTTGGCAGATTATGTTGTAATGATTCAAGCGCATCGAACAATTCTTTGACATCATTGTTATTCAAACTGTTTGTCTCATTCGCTGTCGCAATTTGGTTAAGGATCGTGGTTTGGGATACGGTTAACTGGTCTACGATATTGCCTGTCTGCCCATCTAAGTAAGTGATTAGCTCATCCCTAATTCGATTATTTTCAGTGTGAATAACCGTTTCAATCTCTGCTAAGAATGAAGCGGGTGTTTTTTGTTCGTTTGAAACTTCAATATCATTGTTCAACATTAGCACGGGGCGTTTTCCCATGAGTCCCCAAATCAATTGCCCAAACGGTTCAGGCGTATTTTTACGGAAATCAACCCACTGGAATCCTGATAGAAACATTGGAAGTTCAGGTGTGGTCTCACACTCAGGTAACACAACTGGGATAACAGGAATGTTTCGTTTAACAAATTCTGTAAGAAATCCTTCTAGCTCGAGATTTTGCCATGGTCCGATGCCGTCAGGCCCGACAAATACAGCTACACTTTTGATTGTTCCAATTTGGTCTTGTAGCACTTGTTGCCAGCGTTTTCCAGGCTGAATGTCTCGTTCGTCAAGCCACGGGGCGATGCCTTGTTGCATCAAATACGCATCAATTTTTCTGATGACCGGTTTATCAGCACTGTTATGGCACAAGAACACATCATATTTATTATTGTCCCGTTTTTCTTGTGCGATCTGCCAATTGTTCATGCGGTTGTCTCCTATGGATGTCTGTGGATCATGTGCAATGTGTTCTACTTTGGGAACAGTGACCATGCCAAGTTGAGAAACGTTTGAAGGATGATAAATCATCCGACTTACTGGTTGATCTAATCCTGTGATGGGAGGAGGTAGAATAGGAAAATGGTATGCTAGGTCAGGCCGTCCCCATGGGGTTGAAGGCGTATTCCACAATGCTAACAACTGTGGCTCGATTTGTGAATCATCTCCATACCATTTCTCTCCAAGATAAAGAGATAAGAATTGACGGGCTTCTGATGGCTTATCTTGGTGAATCGCTATCAATGCTTTTAGCCATGTAAGATGTAGACCATTTCCATATTTCACCTTTCTGACTCGCATGGCCTCATCAAGAATCGTTTGTGCTTGTTGGATGCGGCCAACACATAATTCACAAAAGCTTTTATGTATTGCATTGAATGTGCTTTCTAATTGGTACTTTGATGCTGAAGTTGCCGCCCCGGCATAATCACCTTCTAAAAGGTGAAGGTACGAAAGACACCATGCTCTGTAAATATCTTGAGTTTGATTCTTAGATATATTGAGTAAATGGACAATATTCATATTAGTTATGGATAGGATTATTTTGAAATAGAAAAGAAATATACGCCCATATTCTTCTGGTATTAATCGTATACCTTGATCAAGGGTTTCATTTGCCTCGTCATACAGACCATTCCAGACTAAAAGAGATGCAATTACTTGATACAAAGCGCGTACATCTTTGTCAGGGGGAATGCGGCCGATCCCTTCTTTCAACAAACCAATTGCATCATTAACCTGTCCATTTTGCGCCATCAACTCCCCACACGCTTGATACAAAACACGCACATCCTTGTCAAGTGGAATCCGGCTGATCCCCTCTTTCAACAA
>CALECP010000181.1 GCA_937949915.1 uncultured Anaerolineae bacterium | reverse complement strand
GTGGTTGTACCCGGCCCTGGCATTAAAATCGTCAAGACGGCCGGAGACGCGGCCGATGGTGATGTGTATGAAACGGCCGCTGGAGACGTACTGTACACCTACGTTGTTGCTAACACAGGCGACACGCATTTAACCGACATCACCATTGCGGATGATGCAGGCACACCAAGCGATGCCAACGACGACTTGTTGTTGACAAAAGATCAATGTGCTGGGTTGGCTGGGCCGCTTGCGCCCGGTGATAGCGTCACTTGTACGGCCACACTTTCTATCTCCGAAGATACAACCAATGTAGCTGCGACAACAGGGACACCGACAGATGAAATCGGTACACCGTTGCCCAATGTTGAACCGCCACGCGATGACGATGATGCTGAAGCTGTTATTCTGACACCCGGTATCGAGATTATCAAACGGGCAGGAGACGCGGCCGATGGGGATGTATTCCTCACGCCCGCAGGCCCTGTGCAGTACACCTTTGTTGTAGAGAACACAGGCAACACACACCTGACAGACATCACCATTACCGACAATGCGGGTACGCCAGACGATACGGCCGATGATGTGACGCTAACCAGTGAAACATGTATTGGGTTGGCTGGCCCACTTGCCCCAGGCGATAGCGTCACCTGTACGGCTATCTTGAATGTGAACCAGAACACAACCAACATTGCAGATACAACCGGTACGCCGACCGACGAAACAGGCACACCGATCCCCGGATTAGAGCCACCTGTCGATGATGATGACGCAGTTGTCGAAGTGCCGGGCCCCGGTATTTCTATCGTCAAAGTTGCAGGCGATGCGCTTGATGGCGGCGTGTACACCACGCAGCCCGGTGATGTGCTGTACACCTACTATGTGGCTAACACAGGCGACACGCATTTGACCGACATCACGATTGCAGATGATGCCGGAACACCGAACAATGCGGCCGACGATCTGCTGTTGACCAGCGCGGACTGCCCTGGTTTGGCGGGGCCGATTGCGCCCGGTGCGCGTGTTGTTTGTACAGCGACTTTGAATGTAGCTGTCGATACGACCAACATCGCCGACACAACTGGTACGCCTACCGATTCTGAAGGCAATCCATTGCCCAATGTACCGAAGCCGACCGACGAAGACGATGCCGTTGTGGTTATTCCTGTAGGCAGCATCGGCGATACGGTGTTCAATGACGCGGATAGCGACGGTGCGTTTGAGCCAGCAGATGGCGAACAGCCGCTCGAAGGTGTACGCATCATCCTCAATTTGCCGAATGGGTTGTCTCAAGAAGCGACGACCGATGCCAATGGAAACTATCTGTTCACAGAGTTGCCATTGGATGCGACCTACACCATCGAAGTAGATACGGCGACCTTGCCAGAAACGAAAGTGCCAGACCCGACAACTGGCACAGGCACAGAAGGCGACCAAAGTGTGGGTATAAACACGCACACCGTCACCCTAGACCGCGAGAATGCAGACGATTTGAGTGTTGACTTTGGCTATCCGCCAGAACCAACCGTTAACATCGGCGACTATGTATTCCTCGACTTCAACTTCCCCGGCGCGGCCGAAGATACAGGCAACGGCTTACAAGACGAAGCAGACTATCCGCTAGAAGGCATTATTGTGGAACTGTATGAAGTGGGGCCAGATGGCACACGTGAAACAGCCACCCGCATCGGTACGACCATGACAGATGCTGACGGCCGTTACCTGTTCACAGACCTCGAACCAGGTGACTATGTAGTCAGCTTCACCATGCCCGATGGTGTGCGTCAATCGTTGGTCGATGCAGAGCTGATTCGCCCCGGATTCAACCTGTTGTTCACGACACCGGATGTGGGTGAGGACGATCTCGCAGACAGCGATGTTGTTAGCATCTTCCCCGGTGCCAATGGTGAAACAATTGGCGAAACCAATATCTTCACCGTCGGCGAAAACGATGACTTCTCGTTTGATGCCGGTGTTGTTGCCAGCAATCCAACGGCCGTAACGATGTCCAATACACAAGTGCAAAACAACACCCCTCTGATGGTGGTTGCTGTTAGCCTACTCACTGTATTGTCTATCGGCTTGTGGCGACAACAGGCGGCCGAATAGATGAAAAAACTGTAGGGACACGATTGATCGTGTCCCCTACGGCTTGTAGTAATGAGGCAATCAATAGATAGACTGTCTCAACAGATAAAAAGGGCAAGATCATCGTGATACTGCCCTTTTTCGATCTTGAGAACAGAGAAAGATTAATCTTCTCATAATTGACGTTTATCAGACAAATTTTATGGTATCCTGCAACAAAACCAATCGATCAGGAGTATTTTTTTATGGCTACACCACTTAGAGTTCTCGTCATTGAAGACGAAGAACGGATTAGACAATTTTTGCAGCGCGGCCTCAGTTACGAAGGGTATCGCGTTGATATTGCAGAGGATGGCCCCAGCGGGCTAGACAGTGCGCGGGACAATCCGCCAGACATCGTTTTGCTCGATGTGATGTTACCCGGCATGAACGGTATCGAAGTGTGCCGCCGTCTCCGCGCTGGGGGCGATCTCCCCATTTTGATGTTGACAGCCAAAGATGCGATTGAAGATCGCGTCGCCGGATTAGATGCCGGGGCTGACGATTATCTGCCCAAGCCATTTGCGTTTGATGAGCTATTGGCCCGAATCCGCGCCCTGTTGCGCCGCATCCAGCCATCAAAGCCGGATGTGTTCCGCTTCGACAATTTGGAGCTAGACACCGGGACGCGCCAGGGCAGACGGGACGGCCGCACCTTTGACCTAACCGCCAAAGAGTACGAACTGCTCGAACTGTTCATGCGAAACCCTCGCCGCGTCCTCACCCGCGAGATCATTTATGATCGTGTGTGGGGGTATGATTTTGGTGGCGAAAGCAACATTATCGAAGTATACGTGCGCTATTTGCGCCAAAAAACAGAAGCCGGCGACCACCCACGCCTCATCCACACGGTGCGCGGCATCGGCTACGTTCTGCGCGAACCAGAATGATATAATCTCTCCCCCTTAATCCCCACCGGAAAGGGGGAGGGAGACCCCACGCTATGACAATTCAAGAGCGCGTTACTCTTTATATTCTGCCGATTCTTGCGTTTGCCTTTCTGCTTATTGTGGTGGCGATGCAGGGGTTGCCTGGGAGCGTCGATGCCCAGATCGATGAGGAGCTAAATGCGCTTGGACTGGAGATGAGCCGTTATAACAGTGAACGTGACCGGGTTTTGCGTGAGTGGGAATGGCCGGATGCGGGGATCAAAACGGCCGCCAGTTTCTACATTATCTTTGACCAAAATGAGGGGTGGCTGACGCAATCGCCCAATGTTCCGGCCGCTGTCACCCAATTGGCAGCCATTCCCCCATTAGGCGAAACATGCGATCCCCAGGGTGAAGAAAGACAAATCGGCAGTGAGACAATCCGTGTTCTGACGTGGCCGGTGTGTGGCGACAAAGATGATGCCACCACCTTGATCGGCTATTTGCAGGTCGGTCATCTCGTCAGCGACTATGTGTACTATCGAGAATTGACCCAAGCTGTTGTCTTTATCGTCGGAGCGTCGCTGTTTGGCGCGTTGGCCGCGTTGGGTTTGATTATGCCGCGCATTCTCAAGCCGCTCACACGCATCAGCGATGTGGCGGGACAAATCACATCGGCCGATGATCTGAGCCGCCGCATAGACGAGCCAAAAGCAAAAGACCAAATCAGCCGCTTGGTGCGCGTTCTCAATAAATTGATGGAACGACTCGAACAGCTTTTCCGTACCCAACAACGATTATTGGGCGATGTATCCCATGAATTGCGGACACCGCTCACCGCCATTCGCGGCAATGTCGATGTCATTCGACGCACAGGTATCGCCGACCCCGACTCGCTCGAAGCGATTGATGCCGAAGCGCAACGCATGTCTCGCTTGGTCGATGATCTGCTGACACTGGCACGGGCTGAAGGGGGCGGGCTACCGATCAATCGCGCTGTTGTGGACATCGATCACACCATTTTGCAAGTGTACGAACAGATGATGTTTCTCGATTCGCCGGTGCGCGTCATTTTGGGCGATTTGGCGCATGAGGTGCAGGTGTTGGGGGATGAGGATCGCTTGAAGCAACTGTTTATCAATTTGATGACAAACGGGATTAAATACACCAATCCGGGCGGACAGGTGCGGGTTAGTTTGCACGTCGAAAACGGGTATGCGGCCGTGCGGGTGCAGGATACCGGGCTGGGCATTCCGGCCGATGATTTGCCGCACATCTTCGACCGTTTTTACCGTGTCAATAAAGCGCGTACCCGTGAACGGGGCGGCGCGGGGCTGGGCTTGTCGATTGTCAAGTCGATTGTAGATGCCCATGATGGCGAGATCACAGTCGAAAGTGTTGTTGGGGAAGGGTCTACGTTTACGGTGCGGCTGCCATTGATCAAGTAACCTCTGCGCTTTTCTCCCCTGTTCGCATGTTATGCGGCTTCTTCCAAACGAACATACATCGGCATCCCTTGTGCCTGAATCGTTTGCCAAATAACGGCCGCATCTTCCCCCCGTCTCTCAGCGATATACAACGCCATCACCGTCCCATGCGTGACGATAGCGATAGGCTGCGGGGAGGGATGAAGCGCTGCGGCCGCTTGCCGAAAGCGGGTGAGTGCCATCACGGCTGACTCTTCCCCGTACACGATTTGGTTGGGGTAGGCAAATAAACGGCTGACGGCCGCACGAAAATCAGCCACATCAT
Source organism: uncultured Anaerolineae bacterium (assembly GCA_937949915.1). Lineage (GTDB taxonomy): Bacteria > Chloroflexota > Anaerolineae > Promineifilales > Promineifilaceae > CALECP01. The sequence goes on along the minus strand of CALECP010000181.1, from coordinate 6,620 downwards.
CAAACCAGGGCGCACTATGCCGTTGTTGCTCATCAAAACCGGGGTTAGGCGGCATCACGGCCGCATTCCAAAACGGCGCAAGCTGCTGCGCTGTCATAATCGCTTTCTGTTCGCTGCTGGTGTAAATGGTGGCGATTCCGGCCGACTGTAGCCGCGCTCCCAACTGTGCAATCGCCTCAGACTTGCTTGGATCAAGCCGCCATTCGTGGCTCGGCCGTCTCTGGTCTGGCACCGTTGCCCCATGCCGAATCAAATAGAGCGTCTGCATCCCTAACTTTGCTGTGCTTCTGCCTTATTCACCAAAAAACCGACCGGCTTCTTCTTTCGTCCCTGCTTTGCATACGCCGGAATATCAGCCACCGTCAATTGCGATAGCACCTGTTTTGACAAAGGCACATCGCGTTTGACCAAGCGATTCGCCTGTCGCTCCACCACTTTCTCCAATATGTTGCGGACATAACGGCCGTTCCCAAAAATCCGCGACCGATCATTGTATGCACTGATCATGTGATCGTGTAGGTGCAATCGTGCCTTTGGCGTGAGCCGATACCCCATCTCGTGACAGAACCGCTCAAAAATCTCCACCAAAATCTCTGGTGAATAATGCTCAAAATTGAAATAGCGATTAAAACGGGATTTGACCCCCGGATTGGCATCGAGAAAACGGCGCATCTCATCGGGGTATCCGGCGATTACTACGGCAAAATCGCCCCGATGATCTTCCATCCGTTTTAGCAACGTCTCAATCGCTTCCTGACCGTAATCTCGCCCCGTATCAGCCTCGGGTTTCAACGCATACGCCTCGTCGATGAACAGCACACCGCCCATCGCTTCCTTCACTTTCTCGTCTACTTTGGGCGCAGTTTGCCCGATGTATTCGGCCACCATTCCAGAGCGATCTGTCTCGACAATATGCCCCTTACTCAAAAAGCCCAACTGCCGATACAGTCGTGCCAGCAGCCGCGCAATCGTCGTTTTGCCTGTGCCGGGTGGCCCCATCAAGACGATGTGGTAAGACACGGGCGCGACTTGCAAATTGCGATCTTGCCGCATTTTGACCACTTTCAAGAAGTTGATCAATGTGTCGATCTCATCTTTCACGTTCTCCATGCCGATCAAGCTATCTAGCTCACCCAATACTGTCTCTAAATCTTCGTCTGGTAGATCGGTCTCGGTATCGAAGCCCGGTAATTGGCGCAAAACGAGCAAATTATGGGCGCGAATTGTTGTTTGCCCGTCCACCATAAAGCCGACCACCTGGGTTGTCACGGTGACGGGTAGATCGGGGGTTTCGACCATGCTGACGCGCTCACCGTTGATTTGGAAGATGGCACGAGTGCGTTTTTGGATCACCGTTAGCTCATCGGCCGCATCCTTCCCCAAATGGTCTGTGGCTGTCCAATCGACTTTTACCTCCCACCGTTTGCCATTCCAGTAGCGCACACAAAACTCGGCCGCGCCCCGCACCAAAAACGCCCATTCACACGCTTCGCAATCAGCCCCGCGCCGCCAGATCAGCCCATACCCGTTCGTATCATCCCCTGCCACTTTCTCCAGCACAGTATGTACCCGATACGACATATCATATGGCACTTCGATCTCTTGTACCTCACGCCATACCCCCGCTTTGCGCTTGTGCTGAAACAGATACGATGTACCGTTGTCAGCCACTTTCAACTGCGCTTTGCTGTTGTCGAATTGCTTCCAATTGTGGCGGTTGTCGATGAAGTTATCCTGAAAAATCGGCATAAATAGCTCTCTTTTTGTCTCGCTTGCTTAATCGTTGGCGGCCGCTTTTTGAAAACCCATCGGCCGCTTTTCGTCGTCCAATGATTCAAGCAGTTCAACCGGAATATCTTCGCTTAGGAGCGTGATCAATTGTTTGTCTGTAATCGGGTCGATCTCGACAACGCGATTGGCTTGTTGCTCTACAGCTTTCTCCAATAGGTTACGCGCATAGCGGCCGTTGCCAAATGTGCGCGACCGCCGTTTGTACGCCATCTCGAAATGGGCCAAGGTGCTGGCGCGTGCGCTTTTGTGCAGTACATAGCCCGATTGTTCACAAAATGCCTCGAATATCTCCACCATTTGCTCTGGCAAATAATGCTCGAAATAAAAGAAGCGATTGAAACGAGATTGCAACCCTGGATTGCTTTGCAAAAAGCGTTCCATTTCATCGGGATACCCCGCCATAATGACAGCCAATTCGCCCCGATAATCTTCCATGCGTTTGAGCAATGTTTCGATGGCCTCGTTGCCAAAATCGCGGAACGAATCCTCTTTTTTGAGCGCATACGCCTCGTCGATAAATAGGACACCGTTTAACGCTTCCTTCACTTTTTTGTCTACTTTGGGCGCAGTTTGCCCGATGTATTCGGCGACCATGCCTGCACGGTCTGTCTCGACGCAATGCCCCTTTCGCAAAAAGCCAAGCTGATGATAAATCCGGCCGATCAGCCGTGCAATTGTCGTTTTACCGGTGCCGGGTGGCCCTAGTAGCACCATGTGGTATGTGATCGGGGCTGACTTCATCCCTTCATCATGGCGCACACGCTGGATTTTCAGATAGTTGACCAACGTTTCGATCTCGGCTTTGATATTCTCTAGCCCGATCAACTGATTGAGTTCTTCCATCACAAGATGCAGTTCTTTGTCGTCCAATGGCGCGGCCGGAACATCACCCGTCGCCTCCAGCGTCTCCGCTTCATAATCGCGCAACATCATGATATTGTGCGCCTTGATCTTCATGCGGTTATTGACAATAAAACCGATAGCTTGCCGATCAACATCATCCGCTATCGTCGGGGTTTCCAGCGTCGTCACCACCTGACCATTGAGCATCACAGTCGCACTCTTGGCCGCCTGTACCACCATGAACTCATTGATCGCATTCCCCTTGCGAATATGCTCACAGCGCGTCCAGCGTACATGGTTATTCCATTTATTGTTGATCCATTGGCTGACCCGATAATGCCCATCTCCACTGATTTCAAATGTCCAATATCCTGCGTCCTCATCCACGCCACGCCGCCAGATCAGCCCATAACCATTGTTGTTGATGCCGCTTATCTTTTCAAGAACGGCATGGACACGGTATAGCGTTGTGCTGCCAACAGACAAAAACAGCGAGCTTGTCCAATTGCCTTTTTCGCGGCGATGGTCAAATTGATAACCAAAATCGCGCACCGTCATCAAGATGCTTTCATCGTCCCGTTCTGTCCATTGGTTCTTGTTGTTGAGAAAATGTTCCTGAAAAATTGGCATAGTGTGAGCAGCCCTTCATTGAGATTAGGGATATTAGGCGCGATTATAACAGAATGAGGAGAGGTTGTATGACGTTTCTGCTATCGTTAACCTGCGAATTATATTGCGAAATTATGTTCCAATCAAGCGATTTGAATATAAAATCAGATAGTCGGCCGTTCTCTCCCTCTCAATCTGGCTGACTCATTCCTGCGCTGCACCAGCCACAAAAAAGCGATAGCGATAATGCTACAAATGATGAAAAGCGCGAGAAAGCGATGCCGTTTAACCTGCATTCGGGAAAATCCTTATCGTTGATAAATCGTGCGCCAGATCATAGCGAAGTTGGCGAGTGAGAGAGGGATTGTGATGAGTGACAAAAACGCGACAGTGCGAGCCAACTGTCCAAAAGGACAGCGTAACGATCTGTCATTCAAAATATCTTCATGGGAATGTATAATCGTTCTCGTCGCCCATCATTCGTCATTTGTTGCTTGACTGGCTTGTATCCCTGCCGTTTTCAAGTAAACTGGACGCGATTGATTTGACTCGATCATTTTGAGTATGGTATGACCACACACAGCAGCATTGACTGGCAGCAGGTCATTGGCAAGAGCGAATTTGCTCGCAAAATTATTGCACCGCAGCAGACGGAGGATGGGTCGAACCTACTTGAAGTACCCTATTCACCCATCGGCCGCTATGCCATGAACCCCTGGATGGATGTGCCGCTCGATTGGCGACGGCCGAGCAACTCGCAATCGTATCGCGTCTTTTGGTGCAATCGCAGCCAGTACGGCATGTTGTACCCTCGGCCGACGGCCGAAGAAATATCAGCCTCCTACCGGGTAGACGACTACTACACGCACGACTCCACCTTTAGCGAAGATGCCCCCGCCCGTAACCCCGACAAACCAAAATTTATAGACTGGGTGATGCGCCGTATCGGTTGGCAAATCGACAACAGCATCGAAATTCGAGACGATTGGTTCGATAAACATTTTCCGAAAGGGCATAAGCGCGGCCGGGTACTCGATCTTGGCTGTGGGAGCGGCAAAATTTTGTTGCGCTTCCGCGAGCAGCAGTTTGCCGAAACGCTGGGACTAGAGCCAGACCCCACCGCACGGGCTGTCGCTGCCTCACACGGGCTGATCGTTTTGAACGGCACGGCCGAAGCCCTACCACCCGCCTTGATCGGTCAACAATTTGATGTCATTTTGATGACGCACGTGCTAGAGCATACGCTTGACCCGGTGCAAGCGATGAAAAACGCCACCTCTCTCCTCGCGCCCGGTGGCAAATTGATTGTCGAAACCCCCAACAACCTCGCTATCGGCTTGGAAGAAGCAAGCATTACATGGCGTTGGCTCGATGTTCCCCGTCATCTCAACTTTTTCACCCCCCAAAGTCTCAAGACGATGTGCGTGATGGCTGACCCCACGATGCGCCCCGATGTAACGGAGTTTCGCGGCTACTATCGCCAATTTACGGCCGATTGGATCGCCGACGAGCAGCGTATTTGGGACAAATATCGCACCATCGGCACACAAACAGACACATTGCCCAAGCGCAATAGTTCGCTGCAAGCGTGGCGCTTATTGTCCCGCACCCTGCTTGCCCCCGACGAACGCAAATATGATTCTGTCCGTGTCATTGCCACCAAAAGCGCATAGTTAAATCTGTTAGTCATCCCATGATTTTTCAATGTCTAAAAAACGTACTACTACAATTTCTATATCCAGCAAGTTGACGTTTACTACAAAATCAATAAATGCCCTGAACTCATATGCAAATCAAGTTATAATCAATCTAATTGTAGGAATAACTTTATATCCTGCATTGTATGAAAGATCGATTGAAACAAATGTGCATGAGGAGAGTTTTCCCTAATGACAACAGGCTACGAACAAGCACTAGAGCGAATCGAGCAATCTAAATCAGGACAAAGCCGCAAACTGAATCTCAGAAGATTGCAGTTAACAACGGCTGATCTTGTAAATTTATTGCCAAAAATTAGCGACATTTCTCGTTTAAGGGAACTTGATCTTTCATACAATGAATTAACAACGCTTCCGGCTGGAATCGGCCGATTTGTTGAACTCAAAGAGCTTGATCTTAAAGAAAACGAATTGCGAGAATTACCAGATGAATTTGCCCAACTTACACTGCTGACTGAGCTTGATCTTTCATACAATGAATTCACACAAATACCATCTCAGATACTTCATTTGACCCGACTAAAGAAACTCGATCTAGACTGCAACGAATTGACATTCATTTCCAGTAAGATCGGAAATTTGTCCAGCTTGACAAGTTTAGACCTGTCAAGCAACGCATTAGAAAGCCTTCCGCCCGAAATTACACAGCTAACACAACTTAATTCACTTTCGTTAAGCCGTAACAAATTTGACACTATACCTTCGGAAGTTAGTGAACTATCACGTCTCACATGGTTGCGTTTCCGTGATAACGGAATCCGAAACATTCCAGATCACCTTATGAGACTCGCAGGGTTAGAGATTCTTAATTTAGATGGAAATGCGCTGACATATCTTCCTACTGAACTAAATAAATTTACGCGGTTGAGAAGCCTAAATGCGTCCAGAAATCGCCTCAAAGAATTACCAGATGAGATTGGTCAATTGTATCGTTTGACTGATCTGAATTTGGAAGAAAATGATCTCCTTAAACTGCCTCGTTCTCTTCAAAACTTGCCCAATCTTGAAATGCTTTATCTCCACAAGAATCCCTCACTGGACATTCCAGATAAAGTATTGGGATCGTCTCAATCTGAAGTTCTGCTGCAAAGAATCCCCCCTGCAAATCCAGAACAGATTCTCCAGTATTATTTCCGAAATAGCACTCCGATCGAAGATGTCTTTTCTAGGCAAACAGAAAATGTCACATCCGAAGAGAACTTGATCAATAATTTGACCGAATCAGAATTAGGTAACTTGATTTATGATATTCTCAACGCCGAGGGGTTTTCTCAAATTGTCGAACAGCCCCAAGCAAAACCAGGCTCACTTGTTAGGCGTGCAGATTTCACTGCCCTAGACAAAAAGCAAATCAAAACATTAGTTGAAATTAAGGCACGAACTCAGTTGAATAAAAGCCAGATTAGTGATGAGGCTTTGCAGTTGGTCGCACTTCAAAAAGTATATGAAACATCACGCCCAATTCTGGTTTTGTCTGGCAATGTGCCTGACCAACAATTTTTAGCAGAACTAAGTAACTCTTTAGTTTCCGCTAAGTTGAAGCCTTTTTCCGACGATAAGTCCGGATACCCTTCGGTAGATGGCTAGTTTTCGACGCTTTTGGTCGAATTCTGGGATGAAAAGCATAAATTTCGGGCAATCCGTCCTGCGCTAACAGTC
>CALECP010000180.1 GCA_937949915.1 uncultured Anaerolineae bacterium | reverse complement strand
CAATGAAACGCTTGCCAAGCCATTCAAGTGGACATACAAGGGAAGACCTTTATGTGCATAGATAATGATTGGATATTTAAGCCAGTTTGTACTAGAACATTACGGAGTGTGTGTTCTTCAAGAGAACAATGCAAATGCTTGTGATTTACGAAGTGGTGCGCTCTCTTCATATTCATTTTGAAGTTTACTCAAAACTCTTTTGTAATGTTCGCATTTTTAACAGGTTGTTTAAGGAAATAATCGCCAGTAGTAATAACTGGCTAAAAGGCTGACCAACGCCCCGGCCGCCAGAAAAACACCATACGGGATCACGCTCTCCCGCGTCAGCCTGCTGCACCACAAACCGACGATGGCGAAACCACCTGCCAGCAGCATACCGATAGATATGGCGTATAGCCCAACGACGACACCCGCCATGTTCCCGATAAACCAACCGAGCATCACATCGCCAAAACCGAGAACGGTACGGCCGTACACCTGTTTGCCTACCGTGCGAATGAGGAGGAGCAGCAGAAAAATGATCGCGCCCCCGATGAGGGCGTTCGGCACTGTTTGGGCGGGTAGCTGGGCGGCCGTTAGCCATGCCACACCGCTGCCGCCCACTGTTAGCCCATGCGGAATGCGTCGCCACCGCCAGTCGCACACCATTATCGCTACCAAAAAAAAGGTGATGAGCAGCATAAACAAAAAGAGGAAGACGCGATACGCCTTCCTTTCGATTTTTATTCAGATGAAACGAACCATATGGCTACATCATGAGTGATGCAACACTGGTTGCAACCATAGCGAATACGAGAATGATTGAGATGACAACCCAGATCATTTCTGCGGTTGAACGTTTTTTGCGGGTCGCTTTTTTCTTGAGTGTTTTTTTAATTGGCTTTGCCATGTTATTTTCCTTTGTCTAAAAATATGATCACTCAAAGTATAACATAAGATGCACAGAGCCGGAACGGCCGCAATGTACCGTTCCGGCCGTTTTTGCCTATTTCGAGTCCACAGTGAGATTAAAGAGGTTGGCTACATCGCTGGCAGACGGTTCGCCACCCAGCATAAACGGCATCAGATCGTTGAATGTGAGTGGGGAAGCGGGGTTGATGCCAATGGTGATCGCGTCTGGGTCTTCGATGAAGTCGCGCATTTCGGCCGCCATTGCCAACGCACGTTCATCTGTTTCACCGACCAGACCTTCGTCCAATGAGGCGAGTGCTTCGTTGCGTATCTCTTCGACCGTGCGCCCTTCTTCTTTGGCTTGAGCGGTCAGCACCCTTTCGATCAACGAATTGTCGGTGAAGGTGAAGTTGAATGAGTGCAGTTCGATAGCGGTCAGCAAACCGAGTGCCTGCATCGGGTCTTCCATGTTGCTCTCGCCCAAATTCGCCATTTCCTGTAGGTCAAGACCGCCGATGTGCAGATCGACATCGAGTGCAAACGCATCGTCCAGAGAAACAGTCATCTTATCGACTTTGACCATTTTGTCGGATTCGTTGTAATCATATTTGAATGCCATGTTGGCTGACATCGGCATTTCGTAGCCGAATGCCGCCAAATCTGGCGCATCGTTCGTCTGGGTCGTCAGCATCTCTTCTGTGATCTCTATGCCGATCATTTCAAGGTCGAGCGAACGGGGCATGTCGCCGCCGTTTCTGAATGCTTCTGCACCTTCGGCCGCCAGTCTATCCCGCCAAGCGTCGTCTACATCATGGATGATGATTTCGTCGATGTGAATCGGCTGATCTGATCCCTCTTGAGCGTAGCTCACATCTTCAAAACGCAATTTTTGCGTGAGCAACGACACATCGGCCGAGCCATATTCAACATCTGTGCCTTCTGGCAGGTCTAGTAATGCTTGATCCACTTGGCTTTCTACCATGCGGTTGATGGCGATCTTTGCACCTACGCCGATCAATCCAACCAAAATCACCAAACCAACCACAACACCAATCACTAATTTTTTCATATCGTCTGTCCTCCTGACAGTATTTTTTAGAGGATGATCCCCTTTTTTTATTTGACGGCCGTATCATAAACATCCGCCACGATCATTATACGCATGGGGTCAAGTGTAGTTGCACAATGGGTGTTGAGCGACGCACAATTATACGGTAAGCCTACGTTAGCTTGTCGGCTGACCGGACTCACCGTACCCTAATCAACGCGCCATAAGTGCAACAGCATACATTTTTCACCTTCGTTTTTTTATATGATCAAGGCACGTATCAAAAGCAACGAAAAACAACGAGAGGAACGAAACATGTTACAAACAAACCGACTTTTAACCACGATCACACTATTTTTTGCGCTGACGTTGCTTTTGCTGACGGCCGCAACACCGACCTACGCCTCATGGCATGATAATGCGTGCGTTATTCCCGCATCGGGGCCATGGCCAGCCTGTGCAACAGGTGGAGACGCGCCACCAGCCAACTTGCCGAATAGCTGCGTCATTCCACCATCGGGGCCATGGCCGGCGTGTGCAACGGGCGGCGGCACAACGCCGATGCAACCCACACAGCCTACAGGCGATTGCATTATTCCCCCATCGGGGCCATGGCCAGCGTGTGCGACGGGCGGCGGTGGCACAACACCGACGATACCCATGCCTACGCCAGAACCGAACGCCTGCGTGATCCCACCGTCGGGCCCGTGGCCACGCTGCGCGACCAACCCTACCAATCCCACTCAGCCCGCGCCCACTGCTGCGATCTATCAAGACGCATCACGGCCGATTGACGTGCGTGTGGCTGATTTGCTCGGCCGGATGACGCTTGACGAAAAAGTGGGGCAGATGACTCTCGTCCAGCAAGCACGGCTCGAAAACAACAGTGTCATCACCGATTTTGCAATTGGCGGATCGCTCACTCCCGATCCGCAGCACACCGATAACAGTGCGTGGGGCTGGTACGCTGCGATCTTCGATTTGCAGGAGCAAGCGACGAGTACTCGCCTCGGTGTCCCCATTTTTTATGGCGTGGACGCAGTGCATGGGCAAGCCCGCGCATGGGGGACGACTATTTTCCCGCATAACATCGGGCTGGGAGCGACGAATGATGTTGATCTTGTGGAGCGTGTGGGAAAAATTACAGCACAGGAAACGGCCGCGATGGGTGTTAATTGGGCGTTTGATCCCGTTCTTGCCGTCCCGCAAGATATTCGCTGGGGGCGCACATTTGAGGCGTTTGCTGAAAATACGGCGCACGTCTCGCGGCTGGGCGCGGCCAAATTGCGCGGCTTGCAACAGGGCGAACTGGGCTGGGATCGCGTTCTCGGTACGCCCAAGCACTTTGCGGCCGATGGTGGCACAACATGGGGATCATCTGATTGGGCTGGCGGTGGTGTACAGGCACAAATCGACCGGGGCAACGCCATTATGGACGAAGCAACGTTGCGCGAGGTGCATATCGCCCCCTACCAAGAAGCGATCCGCAATGGCGCACGGAGCATCATGGTTAGCTACAGCAGTTGGAACGGCACAAAATTACATGCAGACCGCTATTTGTTGACCGATGTTTTGAAAGATGAAATGGGCTTCTCTGGCTTTCTTGTCTCCGACTGGGGGGCTATCGACCACATTGCACCGACGAAGTATGAGCAGACTGTGGTAGCGATCAATGCCGGGATCGATATGGTGATGCTGCCAGATGATTATGCGGGGCTGACGGCTAATCTCAAGCAGGCGGTGGCGAATGGAGACATTGCACAGAGCCGGATCGATGATGCCGTGCGCCGGATTTTGCGCGTCAAATTTGAGATGGGCCTGTTTGAACGGCCGATGATAGAGCGCAGTTTCTTGAGCCAGGTCGGCCGGGAGCAAAACCGCGCCGTCGCCCGTGAAGCGGTGCAAAAGTCGCTTGTTTTGCTCAAAAACGATGGCAATGCGCTCCCCATCAGCAAAGGCGAGACAGTGTTTGTGGCTGGCGAAAAAGCGCACGACATCGGCAAGCAGTCGGGCGGCTGGACTATCGAGTGGGCGGGTGTGTCGGGCAATTGGCTGAAAGGAACGAGCATTCTGGATGGTATTCGCCAAGTGAGCAATGGCAGTGTGAACTATGATGCAAACGGCAATTGGTCGGGCAATGGCACGGCCGCCATCTGCATTGTTGCTGTCGGTGAAGACCCGTATGTGGAATGGCGGGGAGATGATGGTGATCTGACGTTGAGCGCGGCCGAGCTTGCCTTGCTCCAGCGTATCCGGCCGCGTTGCCAGACAGTTGTCGGCGTGATCGTGAGCGGCCGGCCGCTCATCATCACCGAGCAATTGCCCCTGATGGATGCGGTTGTGGCGGCATGGCTACCGGGCAGCGAAGGAATCGGCGTGGCTGATGTGCTGTTTGGCGATCAACCATTCCGGGGGACGTTGCCGTTTTCGTGGCCGCGCTCCGTCTCGCAACTGCCATTTGATTTTGCAGGAATGGCGGCGAAAGGGTGTAGTGATGCGCTGTTTCCGTATGGTTATGGCTTGAATGTGAATGATCGGGGAGCGTTGCCTGTTTGTCGGCCGTGAATTGTGTCGGCTCTTTATCTGTGTGTGCTACAATTTTGACGTTTGAAGAAAGGTCACGCGAAGGCACAAACGGAAGATAAAGTGTAATGAACAAAAAACAACGCAACGCCCGTCTTACGCTCATCGGCAAAATAGCCGTCCATATTGGGGCAATCGCGCCACTTATTTGGCTGTTTGTGCAATGGTACACCTACGCTTTTGTCGATGAGATCAACGAAATGACACTCTTCACCGGCAAGGGCGGTTTGATTTTGCTGTTGTTGATGATGGCTGTTACGCCGCTGATCACGCTGACGGGCTGGAGTTTTGTTGCACCGCTACGCAAATGGTTGGGGCTGTATGCGTTTTTCTATATTACGCTACATCTTGTCATTTTCATTGCGCCTACGCTGGAGATCAGCACGCTGTACGGCCGTCTCGCTTTCAAGCAACGGTATGCACTGGCTGGGATGTTGGCATGGTTGATCATGCTGCCGCTTGCGATTACGTCGAATAAATTTTCGCAAAAGCGACTGAAGCGCAATTGGAAGAAGCTGCACAAATGGGTGTATGCGTCGGCCGTGCTGGCAATTGTCCACTATTTTTGGCTGGTCAAGGCGGGGAACTACAAAGACCCGATTCAGTTTGGCCTGATTTTGGCGGTGCTGTTTGCGCTTCGCATTCCGGCCGTTCGCAAGCGCATTTCTACTTTCCGGCGCAATCTGCAACGTAGCCGCAGGGCAAAATCGGCCGCATAAACCCAATACAATCAATTGAATACAAACGATTATATTATCCCGCCATCAGGATCATCCTCTGCATGTGCGGGGGCTGTCGTGCCATTGCTTGAATAGAGCATCGTAGGGCAAGACGGCCGTTTCTCCTACGATGGCACAATGGAAACGGTACGGCCGACCCTACGCATCGTATAGATCACAACATCAGATAATTGCCCCTGCATCCATTTTTGTTTCCCAATGTCATCTATCATCAGAGTCAGTGCAAACAACGTCATTAGAATTTCGACTTATTACGAGGAAACAAATGAAGAAAATAATTCGCATCATTCCTTTGCTCTTGATACTCCTTATGGTGAGTATCTCAACGGTGGGCGCATCTGGGCAACAACCCCGGACGCTAACCGTCAACAAGCTCATCGTCTCCTCCTCGCAGGCACGCCCCGGCGAACCTCTGACAGTAACATGGGAGACCAATGCAGACTACGTTTACATCAGTTGGTTCGGCTTTAGAAACAGTGTCGTGACGGCTTGTTCTGGCGTAGAGGGGCATGATCCACTCGTGCCAGCATGTCCGCCGAGTGGTACAGCCTCCATTCCTGAAGGTGTTGATATATCGTTTCTCGCTGTCTTAGATTTTGGTACAGAGAACGAACAGCGCTTTCACCAAGATATTTCGATCACATGTGATCCTGACGCATGGTTTTTTGAGACGAGTATCGAAAAATGCCCAACTGAAATGCCGCGACTTGGCACTATTTTTCATCAACAGTTTGAGCATGGTGTGATGGTGCAAAGCAGCCATGATCCGAGTATCGTCCATGTCTTATTTGGCACAAATCTTGCAAATGGTGAGACCTCAAACTTTTTGCAGTTCAGGACAGACGACTTCCCTGAGACTGATCCGCTCCAAGTTCAATACGCACCCAACAATCGTTTTGTGCCAACAGGCTTATTCGGCCGTATTTGGCAGCAGCCCGATGTGAAAGAACAGCTTGGCTGGGCGCTAGAAGGTCAGGCTACATCTTATGATGGCTATCATCAACAATTTTCGGATGTGGCAGGGCTGCGACAATACATCTCTTCGCCCACGCCCAACCGTATTTTTGCGATAACGAGTATATGGTTTAGCGTTAATTGGGCTTACCAAACAGTCAATATAACCGCGTGTGAAATTCCAACCAGTGGCCCATGGCCGCCCTGTGCGACAGATGGCGCGACAGCAGCACCGGCCGCAACGACACCCAGCAATGGCAACTGCGTCATCCCAGTATCGGGGCCATGGCCAACATGCGCTACGCAAGGCAACAATCCGCCGCCCAATACGGCCGATTGTGTCGTCCCTACCTCTGGCCGGTGGCCTGCTTGCGCCCGGAATGGCAACGGGCAGTCTGCAACCAACAGTTGTGTCATTCCAGCATCGGGACCATGGCCAACATGCGCCACGCAAGGCAACAATCCACCGGCTGATACGGCCGATTGTGTCGTTCCTGCCTCTGGCCCATGGCCAGCGTGTGCCAGATGATGATGGCGTGAACCGTGTTGGCTCTTTGTCTGTGCTACAATTTTGACAGTAACTGTGATAGCGACATAAACCGAACACGATGGAAACGATATTTAACCTACTCAACCTGCTCGTCATGCCTTTCTGGTTTTTGATGATCGGCTTGCCCAAATGGCAATGGACGCAGCGCATCATCGGGTCGCACTGGATTGCGCTGCCTGTTGCCGTGATCTATGCGGGGCTGTTGTTGAGCAGCCTGAGCAATGGCGAAATGCTCGATTTATCACTGTCGGGCATCGCTACGGGATTGAGTACCCTGGAAGGGGCGACGATTGGCTGGGCGCATTTTTTGGCGTTTGATCTGCTGGTCGGCCGCTGGATATATCTCGATAGCCGCAAACACAATCGTTCCCCCTGGCTGATGGCCCCGGTGTTGCTTTTCGTCTTCATGGCGGGGCCGCTGGGGTATTTGCTCTATTTGGTGGTCGGTTTGCGCTCTCGCAAGCTTTGATCGGCTATTTGTAGTAATGCAGGTGCTGTGCCAGTACGCCGACTGTCTGCGAGCCTTCGACCGGCCGATCTGTGCCGCCTAATGTGACGGTGCGGCTGCGACTGATTTGTAGATACCGTTTGGCGCGGGTGATGCCGACGTAGAGCAAGCGCAATCGTTCGCTGATAATGTCGATATGTGCGCTTTCGGTGGGGGTACGGCCGGGATACGTGCCGGGATCGTCTGTCATGATGTGGGACAGTTCGGCCGCTACTTGTGCCGTCGGATCGCCGTCTAAAAAGTCGTAAACACCCTGAAAATAGCTATCCAAACTCCAGGGAATCCAGCCTGCGTCGATGCCGACGAGAAAGACCGCATCCCATTCTAGCCCTTTGGCGCTGTGCTGGGTGGCGAGTGTGATGCGGCCGGGGCGCGGCTCGAATCCTTCTTCTGTGCGGGGGGCGACGTGAATGGTGCGGCGGCCGGTGGCGATATTATTTAGTTCGGCGACGAGATCGGGTAGGCGCTTTTCGGGTTCTAAATCTTGCCATGTTCGCAAATAGGTGGCGATGCCGTAAGCTATCGCTACGTCCCCTTCGTTCTTTTGGTCGTGCGTAAATAGATCGTCGCCTAGTGTCATGGCAAGTGCGTCGATGGGTAGGGTGCGGAGGCTGAAAACGTGGCGCAAAAAGGTGGCGAATTTGCGAAGCTGGATGATGTCTTGCTCGGTGGCGATGCCGCTAGGGAGCGAACGATAGAAGTCGTCGTCGCCGTCAGATGGATAAAGGATATTTTCGAGGCGGTGGATGCTTAACAGCAAGCCATGAAAGCGATCTCGGTCTTCTAGTTCGTCGCTGGCGGCCGGGTGGCCGAGCGTGTGCAGGGCATCGAACGCTTCTTTGAGGGTGCGCTTGTGCAATGGAGCGGCGAGCAGCGCCAGGAGCGAATGCAGAGCGGCCGCGACTTGGCGTTCACGTGCGCCTCCTTTGAGCAAGCTGTCGTACTCCATCTCCCATTGATCCAATTTTTCCGCAAATAGTTGTCCCATCCAATTGGTCGGGACGAGAATGGCGGCCGTTGCGCCTTCAAACTTTTGCAAATAGCGGGCGGCTAGCTTGATCGCGCCGGGAATTTCGTCGTGGGTGCGGTGGTCGTAGACGTGTACGCGCGCCCCGACACCGGGTGCGTCGTCTCGTGGGTTGGGCTGGGCATCGCCGTCTGGCGTGGGCAAAATCGCTTGGTTGCGAAAGGTGTTTGTCTGTACTTCTGGCACGAGGTGGTCGGCACACACCCAGCGCACCAGTTCGTTGGCTAAATTATAGATGATGGGCGCGTTCCGGCCGGAGTTGGGCAACGGCCGATCTAGTACGTCCGGCCGTGCCAAAAATTGGGTAAAAAAGCGGGGATGTGCGGCCGTGAATGTGCTGGTGATCGCCTGGTTGGGGTCGCCTACGCGCACCAAGTTGCCTTCATCACCGATCAATTGTGCCAGCAGCGCCGCCTGTAATGGCACACTGTCTTGCGCTTCATCTTCCAGCACATACGGCCACCGCTGCCGCAAACTGTCTGTCATTGGGGGGTGATCATTGAGAAAGGAGACAGCCAGCCATACTTGGTCATCAAAATCAATCGCGCCCTGCCGCTTGAGAATCGTTTGATAGTTGGCATAGATTTCGGCGATCATGTGTGTGAACCCGATTTGGTCGCGCTGTTCGTGCGCGTCTATCTGCGCCAAAATCACTTCAGGTTCGTATTGGGCGTTTTTAGCGTTGCGGATGAAGGTACGGGCTGTTTTTTCAACCATGTCGCGCCAGCGTACTTTCATCTGGGGCGATGGATCGGGCAGGTATGATTGCCACGCTTCGGGGTTGGTTTCGCGCCATGTGTCGATGGCACGGCCGAGAAAGTAGCGGCTCTGTCCATCGTCGATGGCGGTGGGCATAGCGGTGCTGTCCATGTATGCCATCCGCACGATTTCGAGCGAGAGGCTGTGCAGGGTTCGCACGTCGTAGCCGACCGGATCAACGTCAAGCTGCTGCAACCTTTCGCGTAGACGTGTTTTGAAGTTGTCGGCACTCGAATTGAGGTAAGTGACGATCAGAATTTGTTGCCCGATTTTTGGTTCGATATAGTCGCCAGCGATCAGGCGTGCCGCCAGTTCGACGAGCGTAAATGTTTTGCCGCTTCCCGGCACGGCACTGACAGCCATACGGCCGTGTGTGTATTTTAATATCTCAGCTTGGGCAGGGCGCAGGTTTTTTTCGCTCACACGTACATTATACGATTGACCACCACGTACTGGCGAAAACAATTATGTGAGGCTTCAGGAAAAAGCGATGTGTCGATGGCAACTTTTGCGCTCAATCAAAATCGGCCGGATTGAGCAATTGACGGCCGTTGAAGCCCGTGTGCAGTTCATGGTAATACTTGATCTCGACAGCTTCGCCATACCGCCAGCATAGGTATACGTCCCGGCCGTTGCGCCGCGCCAGAAAATCGACCAACCCACCATTCAAATCCTTGACCGAACAGCCATACGCCTGCAACTCCTCGATCAAGCGCTCGATCTCAACAAATTCAAGCGCAATTTCTGATGCTGTCGCATTGCCCACATCATTTTGGGAAAGCACTTGCTGCATCTCCGGCGACTCTGCTTGCCGCACCACCTTCGCCCGTCGTTCTAGCAAATCGCCCATCAGCACGTTGATCTCAGGCAAAATAGCGTTCGCTTGTGCAATCGTAAAATAGTGACTCATAATTTATTGGGGAGCAGACGATAAACAGGTTCGTAGGACATCTATAAACCGTGCAATCTCTTGCTCTGTATTGTAATAATGGACAGATGCCCTCACCGCTCCATCGAGATCACGGTGGGCGTAATGGACAAAATTGCCGCCGTTGCTCGCAGCGACAGATACATTGATTTGGTGGGCAGCCAACTGTGTTTTGATTGTGGATGGCGGGTGTGTGACGGCCGAAAATGTCACAATGCCGCACTGTTCGACACCCTCATCCAAGACAGTCACGCCATCCAGTGCGCTCAAACATTTTCTCAAAAGAGCCGCCAAGTGATAAACACGCGCCTGAATCGCCTCTATGCCATACGATAACGCATACGAAATCGCCGTGCCTAATGCCGCTTTGCCAGCAAAATACTGTTCCCAGTTCTCAAAACGCTTCGCATCCGGCCGAATCTCGTAGGTGGTCGGCGTTGTTAATGCGGCCGCATGAATATCGAGGAACGGCGGGGTCAATTGCTCTAGCAACGCCTGCCGCACGTACAGCAATCCCGTCCCGCGTGGCCCGCGCAAAAATTTGCGCCCCGTCCCACTCGCTATATCACAGCCAATCGCCTGGACATCGACAGGCAGTTGCCCCATGCTCTGACACGCATCGAGCAAAAACGGCACACCGGCCGCCCGGGCCAGTGCGCCCACCTGCTGCACAGGCTGCACCATGCCGCTCCCCGTTGGAATGTGGGAAAGCGCGATCAATTTGACACGCTCATCGAGCAAATTTGCCAATGCCTGCACGTCTACTTGCCCATGCTCATCGTTGGGGACAAATACCACGTCTACGCCATACCGTTCTGCCTGTTGGTTGTAGGCAATGATGTTGCTGCCATACTCGGACAGCGTGGTCAAAATTTTGTCGCCTGGGGCAAATTTGAAGCTGTAAAACGCCATATCCCACGCACGAGTGGCGTTTTCGATAAAGGCGATTTCGGCCGCATTGCAATTGAGCAAGGAGGCGGCCGCATGATAGAAATGATCGAGGAGGGCGTGTTGCTGTGCGGCCGTTTCATAGCCGCCCATGCGCTCTTCTTGGTGCAAGTAAGCGTGTAGCTGCTCCGCAACCGGAATCGGCACCAAGGCAGAACCGGCATTGTTGAAATGTATGATTTCATCACAATACCTCGTTTCTTTTCTCGCGCGGCCGATGTCAAATGTGGGGTGCATACCAGTAGACAAAAAAAGAGACATCCAAGGATGCCTCATCAATTCAAATGTGTCGTTTCAACGATTAGCCACAACCGCAGCCACTGCCGCAACTGCCACCATTGACGGCCGCAGAGCCTTGTTGACCCTCACCCGCTTTGAACGACGTGCCACAGCCACAAGATGAAGCCGCATTCGGATTCTCGATCTTGAAACCGCCACCCATCAAGCTATCTTCATAGCCAACAACGGCGCCATTGAGGTACATCATGCTGGTCGGGTCAACGAAAACCTTGACCCCTTCCCGCTCGATGACGTGATCATACGGCCGCGCCTCTTCTTCGAGAGCCATGCCATACTGGAGACCAGAGCAACCGCCGCCTGATACAAAGACGCGCAAACCGTAGTCTGGTACGTTTTTCTGTAGAAGCAGATTTTTCACGACTGCTGTTGCTTCGGCCGTGATTGTCATATCAAATTTTGTTTCTGTGTGTTCGAGCAGATTCTCGTCCATATTAACATCCTTAATCTAAAGTGGTCAGATATAGTGGTTAGTTTAACAAATCACTATTCGATATGTCAATTTTTATCAACATTATCATATATATTGCCTACGCTACCCCGATGTCGGGCTGATTTCCGGCACGGCCGGGTGTGGATGGTGCGGCACTTGTTCAATTTGATCGAACGGCCAATAGACGACCCAGCCCCGGCCGACGATCATATCGAGCGGCACACCGCCAAAGCTGTGCGAGTCTTGTGAATTGTTGCGATTGTCCCCAAACACAAATACATTGTCCTCTGGCACAACCCATTCGCCCGAATAAGAGGGCGGCGCATTGATATACGGCTCGTTGAGCAGCACCTCATTGACATACACTTGTCTATCGCGTACCGATACACTGTCACCCTCCAGCGCGATCACCCGCTTGATAAAGTCGCGGCTAGGGTCACGCGGATAATGCAGCACGACAATATCGCCTCGCTCCGGTTGATCGATCCAGTATGCCAGCTTGTTGATGAGGATATACTCCCCTTCTTGCATCGTCGGCATCATGCTACTGCCTTCGATGCGAAAGCGGCCGGTAATCGTATTGACCACCCAGAAAATGAGCAGCGTCAGCAACAGCGTTTCGATCACCTCACGGATGATCAAGCCGCCTGTTTGGGTTACTTGTTTCGCTTGTGATGGGTATTCAACTTCTTGTTCGCTCTGTGGCTCATCTGGTGCGCGGTACGCGGCCACCATCACGGCCGGGCCCGGCTCATCCTGTGGAGGAGGGGTATAAATGCGTTCGTCTTGCCGAGGGGCGATACGGTCATCGGCCGCCTCAACAGGGTCTGGATAATCTGACATAACCATGAGTATAGGCGACTGCCGAACACTGTACAACCATGCGCCCTATACGTTCACACCCCATTTACTCGTCTTGTCGCTGACGGCGTTTGGCGGCCGGGCCCACCACCCGCTCTGTCCCGTTGAGGACGCGCTTAAAATTGGGACGTAGCGACCAACCGATCATCGTCAACGTGATAAGGCTTACCAACAAATAAGCGGCCGATGGATCGATACCCAGCGCATAGCGCACGCCCAAAATGACACAAATCGTTGCGCTAATGCTAAACGTGACTACCGAAGCCATGCCTGTGACATAAAAGATCGCCAGCAGCATCACAAACGCTATCGGGAAAATCCACCCCCACACGGCCGTTGCCCAGCCCACATTGGGTGTTAGCCCCGCGCCGCCACGAAAACCCATGTAGATCGACCAATTATGTCCGACCACCGCAAACATCCCCGCCAGCGCACGCGCCCAGGGCAGCCAGTCGGCCGTCAGCCACACCCCCACAATCGCCCCCGCCACCCACACGGCCGCCGTCGCCTTAAAAACATCAGAAACGCCAGTCAGCGCCCCGATCCAGCCTCCGGCCGCACGGGTCGCATTGGTGCCGCCTGTGCGGCCGCTCTCCACTGTGCGAATATCTTTGCCCGTTTTCAACTTGACATAGATGTAACCAAATGGAACCGCACCGATGAGATAGCCAATCACGGCCGCAAGCAAGAGAAGGATGAAGTTGTTCATAAAAAGGGGGGATGGCTGGTCGCATCATGCCACCAGCCATTAAAAAATTATTCTGTCACTGTAAAATCGCCACGCATACCGCCGACGAGATGCCCCGCCACCGCACAGACAAATTCATAGTCGCCCGGTGCGTCCGGTGCTTTGAAAACCATCTGCGCCGTATCGCCACCGGCCACTTCGCCGGAGTTCGCCCGGTCGCTAACGGCCGCGGCTTCGATCTCTTCCGGTGTTGCACTATCGGTCAATACACCGCCCTCAACCAAAATCCAACTATGCGCCACAGACGCACCCGTATTGTCCAAATCAACCGTAATCGTCGATCCGGCCGGGACACCAACACTGTCTGGCGAAAACGAAAATTCATTCGTAAATTCCCAGGTCAAGTTATAGTTCTGTGGTGCGGCCGTTTCCGAGCCGCCCTCATCACCACCGCCGCCACAAGCAGCTAAAACGAGCATAAGCAAAAGAGCCGTGAGAAGTTGTAATTTCTTCATGTTTGTAACATCCTTTTTTGTCTAATGGTGAAATTATTCACAAACGGTATTTTACAACATTCTCACCGCAATAACAGTGTATTGGTAGAAGCGACACCTTACGCCCACCCCCATTATGAATACCTACTTGGATACGATGTATCATTAACCTCAATACTCAAGCGAAGATCAAGTACTGCTTGATCGTCATAAGCAGATTTCTTAAACCAATTAATCTAAAACGCATCAGGAAATTCTTGATCGGTCATTGCAAATGAGAAAGGTGGGTGTGAATATTCAGTGATGATTTCAAAATGCGATCTCTTTTGCAACAAATGAGCCGTAATCGAAACCGTCGTCAAGATGTTTTCGATCTCCACTTTTTGCTCAATTAATATGAGAAAGGTTTTTGACCAAATCATAAGCAAGTCATATTGAATAGCCTCATCCAGAAGTCATACGCAAGAGAGATATTCCCCACGGCCGCCTCTTTTGACGATCCGCTTTGTACAAACGTGCAAAATATGATTACGCGACATTAGCTGATGAGATACCAGACCTACTCCCTGATTTTGATCAGATATTTGCCCAGATCAAGCAGTTTTATAGATCGCTGCCCTTTGAGCAACTATAACCACGTCCCTGTTTGTGCGGTGTTGTATCCTGCCAAGGTCGATATAGCATCTGCAAATGTTTGATCTTGCACAAGTGTGATCAACGGCCGCAATAGATCGCTTTCCGTGTATGCGGCCGGAATAATTAAATCGTATCGCTCCTCAAACAATGGGATAAAGGCTAGATCGAGCGCATGAGCGGCCGCTGCAATGCCCAGCCCGCAATCTGCTCGGCCGGATAGGACGGCCGCCGCTACCGCCAGATGCGTGTACTCCGCTTGCTCATACCCTGTAATTGCGGCCGCATCGATCCCAGCCAATGCCAACTGATAATCGAGCAACACCCGCGTCCCCGCCCCGCGCTGCCGATTGACAAAACGCACATCCTCACGCGCCAAATCAGCCAACTGCGCGATCTGTTTCGGGTTGCCACGCTGCACGATGAGCCCCTGCTGACGGCCGACCAGCACCAGCGACCGCACCCTAACATCGGGCAAATAGCGGTCGATGTAACTTTTGTTGTACACGCCCGTTTCCGGGTCGAGCAGATGTGCGCCAGCCAAATGCGCCTCCTCCCGCTTGAGCGCGACCAGACCGCCCAGCGAACCGACATTGGCAGACGCTAACCGACGGCCGTGCTGCGCCAACAATTGATTGAGAACATCCAGCGTCATGTCGTGCGAGCCGATTGCCAAGATAGTGTTGGCGATGGCGTGACGGCCGCGCAACAAATTGACCTGCACGGCCGATCCGGCCGCCAACCCCTGCGATCCGGCTGGCACAACAACGAGACCATCCGCATTGACCAATGATGAGATCACCCCCGCGCCTCGTGTTAGCGGGGCGGCCAATGTGCGGCCGTTCACCATGCCCACCGCCACGCGCACATAATCATCGTCCCCAGGTGGGGAAGCCATTTTGCGCGTCAATGTTGCTTCGATTTGCGGGAATGGCGCAACTGTTTTGCCCTGCCACTGCGCCAGCAACGGCCGCACAAATATCTCGCCCGTCAGCGCGGCCGACACCGGATAGCCCGGTACACCGATGATAGGCGTTGTCTTATTTGCCGTTTGCGACTCATCATTTTTGATCATCCCCAAGATCACTGGATGCCCTGGCCGGACAGCGATGCCGTGTACCAGCACCTGCCCTAGTTGCGCGATCACGGTTGCCGAGTAATCTTCTGAACCCGCGCTCGATCCTGCGTTCAATAAAACGAGATCATGTGTGGCGGCCGCCTCCTGCACCACAGCCCGAATCGCGTCTATATCATCGGCCGTGATCGGGTAACGGGTTGGCTCACCGCCCCATTCGCGTACCTGTGCCGCCAGCATCAGCGCATTGTATTCGATAATGTCACCCCTGCTGACTGGCTGCCCGATGGCAACAAGCTCTGTTCCTGTAGGAATGATCGCCACTTTCGGCCGGGCAGCGACCGTCACTTCGTGGTGGCCACACCCGGCAATCGCGCCGAGATCGACCGGCCGTAATGTATGTTGGGCAGGCAGCACCAATTGTGTTGCAACCATATCTTCGCCCAGCGGCCGCACATGTCGCCACGGCGGCACTGCCTCCCGAATCTGAATATGATGCGGCCGTCGCACACTATCACTGATTACGCCCTGCCTATCGAGCGACTCCGTCTGTTCTATCGGGATCACGGCATCTGCCCAGTCGGGTAATGGATCGCCGGTATCAACATAAATCGTTTGCTCACCATAAGAGAGTTGTATCGGCCGTGTTTGAGTTGCCCCCACACTCTCGACGGCTCGAATAGCAAAGCCATCCATGGCACTGGCGTGATAGTGGGGTGCGTTGAGCTTGGCCCATATCGGCACGGATAGGGTGCGGCCGACCAGATTTTCAGCCAGAGGCAGGTGTTCAGTGCGTAGGGTTTGGGCAAGTCCGGCCGCGTCGAGCGCGGCCGAAAACACAGCTTGAGCGCGTTCCAATGGTATATCGTGCAGGTAAATAGCCATTTCGCCATTGTAACCGCTCTCTACAGAATCGGTTTTGCAAAAAATTGGCATTTTAGTTTTCGTAAGGTTAAGTGTAACTTTTTTGTGACATTATTATGCAGTATGAGCTAGACCATTCTCAGCTAGCCTTAATTAGTGGAGATGTAAATACACGTTAGAGAAGCGGAGATGTATTAATAAAATCATTTGGTAATTGGTAACTGGAGCAGTCACGACCCCGTGTTGATGACACAGGTATAAGTAAAAGGTAGTTGCAAAAAGAATAGTTGACAATTTGGCATAGGCTTGCTGGTTTGTTCCGTGTGCCTACTGTTCAATGAGAGAATGCAAACGCTGTTCTTGCGTTGCCCCCTGCCTATCAACTGATTTTTTTGTGTCTGCTTTTTACTGCCAAAATGATTTCTTTTCAAAAACCGACCGGAGCGCGCTAGCGCAAAGGTGTAGTAGTACTCATGGAGCAAGAAAATTGAAAGATAGTAGTAAGAAATACAGAGATGTAAGTGCAAGTGATAATGGCAAGCATACCCACGATGCGGCCGAATTGATGCGTTATAGGTTTTTTGAATTTGATATACCTATATCAGAACTGGAGAAAACATCTACACAGGAGCAGAAAGAAGATGTTTAGTACAATGAAACATAGACTCAAATTAATGATAGTGCTTTTGTTCAGCACATTAGCATTGCTTGCTTTTGTAGGCTATCAGATCGTCGATGCACAAACGCAGGCCGGCCCCGCTGGTTTTGGTACAGAGCCATGGTTTAGTGATGGTGATTATCGGCCGACTCACGCCCCAATTTATGTGTGGCATGACAAAAATGCAGATGGTGTACGAGACACATTCGATACAGGTATCGAGGGGGCGCAAGTGCAAGTTGAATTTGAAGGTTATCCTTCTTTGACTCAAATAGTCACCACTGATGCAAACGGATATGCAGCCATATTGGACGTAAGCCAAGGGATTACCACAACCCAAGTTGGTGCTTATGGCATCTTCAACGCCCCCTACAAAATGACCTTGCTCAGTGTGCCTAGCGGTACGCCTAATGCGATTACCTTTGAAGACGAGTATTGGAAAGTGCAAGGTGGTATTACACCAACTGTCCAGACAGATGGTGTACTTGATGGTGTTTATCAAGGGATCAGTCCTGATGGTGATCGTGTTGTTCCCACTGATAATGGCGTATCCCGGGGCAGCAGTTATGTTGCCTCTGTCAGCTTCGGTGTTGATTACTCACCAACTTATCCGCCAACGGTTTTGGCAGTTGAAGCAGTAAAGATATCGGATTGCTATCAAAATAATGGCTCAAAAGCTACGATCAACGTTTTGGTCGATTGGCAAGGTTCGCCTGCGTCTGATATAGAGGTTGACTTGGTGCAATCTGGTAATATGCAAACACGTTCTATTGGGTTGGTATCTGAGAGCCGCCAAATCATTGGCATATTAGGCGGTGGTGTCTACACATCTACAGAAGTCATCTATAGTTGGGAAACGGCAACAACACCCCAAGAGGTTGCGTTTGAAGTTAATGCTGATGATTTTAATGGTGGTGTAATTACTGTTCGTACCGCTTCTGAACCCGGATCGACTATTTCGGTTCCTTTTGATCCTATCAATTCATGCGCCCCAGCAGTTTGTATGGATGGGCAATTGGGTGGTGTTGTCTATAACGACTACAACCTTGATGGTGTGCAGCAGCTAGGGGAAACGAATGGTGTTAGCCAAGTGAACGTCACCGCTTATGATGTCAATGGTGGAAGCTATACAACGGCAACTGACCAGTACGGCCGTTACACGCTTGACGTGCCTGCTGGTAACTACCCAGTTCGTTTGGAATTCACTGATATTCCTTTCAGTCCTTACTTGGCAACGTCAACGCAGCAGGGGGACAATAGTGAAACAACAGTGCAGTTCCTGAATGCGTCTTCCTGTATGGCAGACTTGGGTGTGAATGATCCGAGCGACTCTTGTCAAGATGATCCTATCATCGCTACTTCTTGTTTTGTTAATGGTGATCCGTTAGCACCGGGGGATACATTTACAACAGCAACATCTTCGTTGGATACACTTGTTGCGTTCTCAACATCCTTGACCGGAACAGTAAACTATACTGAAACGACTACACTGGCATTGGCCGAAGACAACGGAACGGTTTGGGGCTTGGCCTGGGATCAGTATGATCAAATCCTTTACCAATCAGCCGTTTTGCGCCGCCATGCGGGCTTAGGCCCAATAGGACTCGGTGGTATTTACCAGTCTGATATGAGTGTAGCTAACCCGACAACTGTACCATTTTTAGATGTTACGACATTGGGTATTGATGTCGGACAAGCTCTTGTACCATCTAACTCTGCCCGTGACTTGATCGGTGATGCGACATCGACGAGTCTTGATACAGAAGCGTTCGAGCTGATCGGTAAAGTTGGTATTGGTGATATAGATGTTGATGAGTTAGGTGAGACCCTATACTTTACAAATCTATATGATAAAAAGTTATATTCGCTTGATCTTGATACATTGAGCTATTCATCTGTTGCTATTCCACATAGTTGCACAGGTGGTGAGATGCGGCCGTGGGCCACAACAGTTGAAAATGGCGATGTTTACATAGGTGTCGTATGTGATGCGCTCAATTCTCAGGACAAGGCAGACTTAAATGCTGCAATATACCGCTATTCTCCAGCAACTGGAGCGATGAGTAGTACACCTATTTTAGAGTTCCCATTGACTTACTCACGTGGATATATTCAAGGGGGATACTTTATGCCAGACGACGACTCATGGAGTCCGTGGCAAGATGATTGGATACAATTTCCCACGATAGGTGGTTTTGGCACATTCTTTGCTGGGGCGCGTGGTGTCAATTACCCTACACCAATTTTGGCCGACATCGAGTTTGATATTGATGGTTCAATGGTGCTGTCTATCATTGACCGAACAACAATGCAGTGGGGGGCAGGCAACCTGTCACCTGATGGTTCGCTCACATACTATTCAGCGAGTGGTGGTGATATTTTGCGAGCGTATGCGACCGAAGATGTCTACTTGTTGGAAAGCAATGGCACGGCCGGTCCCGTAACCGGTGTTGGTATCGACAACGGACAAGGCCCCGGCGGTGGTGAATTCTACGATGACAATTTCTGTTCATCATCAAGAGTAGGGCACTGTGAACATACGGAGCTGACGGCCGGTGGTTTGGCCATCCGTCCCGGTTCAGGCGAAATGGCTGTTGTGGTCATGGATCCGATTCGCACCCAATCAGCAGGTGTTCGTTACTACAATAATGAAAACGGTTTGCTTGAGCGACAATACGAAGTTTATCGTGGTCTATTAAACAGAACGAATGCCCCTGATCTTGATCTGGGACTATTCGGTAAGTCAGCGGGTTTGGGCGACCTCGAAATGCTGTGTGCTTTGCCACAATCGCTACAAATTGGTAATCGTATTTGGCTTGATCCTGACAAGAATGGCACCCAAGACCCTGATGAAGTTGTTGTTCCGAATGTCACTGTGATTTTGTATGATGCAAGTGGTAACGAAGTCGCCCGTACCGATACCGATGCAAATGGCAACTATTACTTCGATTTGAGTGATGGTTTGCAGCCGAATACCGATTATTATGTGGTGATCGATCCGGCCGAACTCAACGGTGGCGATCTCGATGGACTGTATGCTTCACTGCCCTTTGCTGCTGACAGTATCCGTGATAACAATGCGGTGAAATTGTCCAGCATTAATGATGGCAACTTGCCAGCTAATCTTGAAGGATTGATCGGAGCAGATGTGACAACCGGCCGGTACAACGAAAACGACCACACCATCGACATGGGCTTCTCAAACGAACCGGTTATTCCTGTTGTTGGTGACACCGTTTGGATCGATTTCAATGAGGATGGTGTTCAAGGTGGTGATGAGCCGGGCATCGAAGATGTTGTCGTTAACCTGTACAGCAGTGCAGGTGTCCTCATCAACACGACGACAACCAATGCTGATGGTAAATATATCTTTAACCAAGACGGCAATGGTGATGATCTTGAGCCGGGTAATTACTATGTTGAATTTGAGCTGCCTGCCGGTTTCGTGTTTACCGATCAAGACACAACGAATGACACAGAAGACAGCGATGCAGATACGACAACCGGCCGCACAATTGTCTTTACACTTGGCCCCACCGATATCGACCTGAAATGGGATGCAGGTGTTGTGCCTAATATGTCTTTGGGCAGCACGGTGTTCTATGATATGAACGATAATGGTGTGCAGGATGCGGATGAAGATGGTATCCCCAATGTGACCGTTGAGTTGTATGATGAAAACGGTACATTGGTTGACTCGATGCAGACCGATGGCAACGGTGATTACTATTTCGGTAAATTATTGCCTGGTGCTTATTCGATACGCATTCCCACACCTCCGGCCGACGCGCCCGTTTCGTCCACGATTGAGCCAAGTCCAGAAGATGATGTAGATGGTGATGATAATGGTCAGCAGCCTGGTGGGTTGGGTGCACCTGTATTTACTTCACTAATCACGCTGACTGCTGGCATGGAGCCGATCAATGCAGGTTCGGAAACCGCGCAAGGCAACCTGCAAGATGATGCGTATGACGCAGACGGCAACATGACCGTTGACTTTGGTTTCCACCCACCATTCGGCAGCATCGGCAACACCGTGTTCCATGATGCTAATCGTGATGGTGTGATGGATGCGGCCGATGGTGACTTCCCACTTGAAGGTGTGACGCTTACCCTCGCTGACGAAGATGGCAACACATGGACAGAAGTAACCGATAGCAACGGCAACTACTTATTCGACAACTTGCCTCTTGATAAGACTTACACAGTCACAGTAGACGATAGCACATTGCCCGATGAGAAGAATAGCGACCCAACCGATGGCACAGACCCCGGCACGGGTGAAGACGATGGTGAGCAAAGTGTAGGCGACAATACCTACACCGTCATGCTTGTTTTGGACGATCCAGCGACTCAAGAGGACGAGCAGAATGAAGGCGATGCCGACTTTGGTTATGGGCCCGAATTGGGTAGCATCGGCAACACGTTGTTCCATGATGCGAACGGCGATGGTGTAATGGATACGGCCGATGGCGATGCCCCACTGCAAGGCGTTACTGTTACCCTTATTGACGAAAATGGCAACACGTGGACAGAAGTAACTGACTCAAGTGGTAACTATCTATTCGATGACCTGCCACTTGACGAAACGTATACCGTCACTGTTGACACCACCACATTGCCAGACGACAAACAAACCGATCCGACATTTGCTTCTGACCCCGGCGCGGGTGAAGAAGATGGTGAGCAAAGTATGGGCGATAATACCTACACCGTCACGCTCGTTTTGGATGCGCCAGCGACACAGGAAGACGAGCAAAACGAAGGTGATGCCGACTTTGGCTATGAGCCACAAGTGGGTAGCATCGGCAATACACTGTTCCATGATGCGAACGGCGATGGTGTGATGGATACGGCCGATGGCGATGCCCCATTGCGCGGTGTAGCCGTTACCCTGACCGATGAGAACGGCAACACAGAAACCGTCTTTACAGATGCCAATGGTAACTATTTGTTTGACGAACTCTCATTGAACACCACCTACACCGTCACCGTAGACACGACGACAATCCCTGACCTGAAAAACCCCGATCCAACCGATGGTACAGACCCCGGCATGGGTGAAGAGGATGGCGAGCAGAGCGTGGGCGACAATACGTACACCGTCACGCTTGTTTTAGACGATCCAGCGACTCAAGAGAACGAGCAGAACGAAGGCGATGCTGACTTCGGCTATGAGCCACAAACTGGTAGCATCGGCAACACGTTGTTCCATGATGCGAACGGCGATGGTGTAATGGATGCGGCCGATGGCGATGCCCCACTGCAAGGTGTAACCGTTACGCTTACCGACAGCAACGGCAGCATGTGGACAGAAGTGACTGATAGCAGTGGCAACTATCTATTCGATGACCTGCCACTTGACGAAACGTATACCGTCACTGTTGACACCACCACATTGCCAGACGACAAACAAACCGATCCGACATTTGCTTCTGACCCCGGCACGGGTGAAGAAGATGGCGAGCAAAGCGTGGGCGATAATACTTATACTGTCACGCTCGTTTTGGATGCCCCAGCTACGCTAGAAGACGAACAAGACGAACGCGATGCAGACTTTGGCTACGAGCCAGTTGTCGGCAGTATCGGTAATACGATCTTCCATGATGCCAACAACGATGGTGTGATGGACGCGGCCGATGGTGACACACCGCTCGAAGGCGTTACCGTTACTCTGGCAGACAGCAACGGCAACACGTGGACAGACGTAACCGATAGCAGTGGTAACTATCTATTTGAAGACCTGCCGCTTGACGAAACGTATACTGTCACCGTTGATACGAGCACATTGCCAGATGACAAACAAGTTGACCCGACCAATGGCACAGACCCCGGCACCGGCGAAGATGATGGCGAACAAAGCGTTGGCGACAACAGCTACACCGTCACCATCACCCTTGATGACCCCGCTACGCAGGAAGATGAAGCTGACGAAGGTGATGCTGACTTTGGCTACGCTCCTGTACTTGGCAGCATTGGCGACACCATCTTTGAGGACACCGATGGCGATGGTATTCAAGACCCGGATGAGCCAGGTATTCCCGGCGTAGATGTGACGTTGACCTACCCAGACGGTACGACTGAAACGGTGACGACTGATGAGAATGGCGAATATCTCTTTGACGATCTGCCGCTCGACGAAACGTACACCGTGACAGTCGATACGGACGATCTACCAGACGGCTTGCAGCCTGACCCCAGTGCTGACCCAGAAGGGGACGGCGACAGCACATCAACTGTCACCCTCACACCGGATGCACCAAACAACACCGATCAAGACTTTGGGTACGAACCCGTTCCAGGCGTGAT
>CALECP010000179.1 GCA_937949915.1 uncultured Anaerolineae bacterium | reverse complement strand
GAAGAAGTTCATTTGGAGAATTGTGAAATATGCAAACCTGATTTACTGTTTTTCAATCATGCGTATTCATACCAGATGCCTGATGGAAGAACTACAGAGCGTTTCACAATCCACCGATCTATTTGTCCTCAGTGCAATCATGGTACAGATCAGTTTACGGATCAAACTTTCGAGGCCACTTGGGAGGGTGGATACGACCAATACCTGTTTGCACAGAATAGTGGACTCAAACAAAAACTAGGAAAATATGAATACTGTGAACAATGTAAGCCACAGTTACAGGATTATCCTTGGAAGCTATTGGATAGTTCCATACAACCGTAACATTATTGATTCTACAAGGCAAAGAATATATGTGTGAGAAGTGTGATGAGAAGCAGTTTGTGCATTTGCACTGCCATAGCGAGTATTCGCTGCTCGATGGGTTGAGCCGGGTGGGGCAGATGGCTGAACGTGCGGCCGAGCTGGGCCAGTCCGCGATTGCGCTCACCGATCATGGCGTGATGTATGGGACGATAGAGTTCTATCGCGCTTGCAAACGGGCGGGCGTGAAACCCATTATCGGCATGGAAGGGTACGTGGCGGCACGGACGATGCAAGACCGCGACTCGAAGCTGGATCGGGAGCGGTTTCATGCGCTGTTTTTGGCCGAAAATCGGGAGGGCTATCTCAATTTATTGCAGTTGACCAGTCGGGCGCAATTAGAAGGATTTTACTTTAAGCCCCGTGTTGACCATACGGCGATGGCCGAGCATAGCAAAGGGCTGATCACGACGACTGGCTGCATGGCGGCCGAGATTCCCCGCGCACTTGGCAAAGGAATGCCTGATTTAGCGCACCAGTTGATGGGCAAATACATCGACATTTACGGCAAAGAGAACATTTACATCGAGCTACAAGAGCATGATATTCCCGAACTGACCACCATCAATAAACAATTGATCGAAATGGCACCGCGCTACGGGATGCAAGACCGCTTTTTGATCACCAATGACACCCATTACACCCGCCCCGAAGACGCGAACCCGCATGAAGTGCTGCTGTGCATCCAGACTGGCAGCACGACACAAAACCCGAAGCTGACTTTCTCGAACGACCAGTATTACATCAAGCCATATCAGGAGATGTGGGATTTGTTCAAGGGGTACGATGAGGATGTGACCCATAGCGGAATGCGGAACAGTTTGGTGATCGCCGAGCGCTGTGATGTCAATTTAGATGATCGCTCGTACAAGCTGCCGATTTTTGATGTGCCGGAGGGGCATGATGCGGTCACTTATTTGCGCCACTTGTGCGAGAAAGGGCTGGTGTGGCGGTATGGTCAAGATCGTGCTGACAATGATGATGTGTTGCAAGCACGGCTTGATCACGAACTGAATGTGATCCACAACATGGGGTTTGAGACGTACTTTTTGATCGTGTGGGATTTGTGCGAGTTTGCGCGGCGCAGTGAGACGTGGTGGGATCAATATGGCGCACACTTCTACCCAGGGCAGACGTACAACCAATGGAAAGAGACAGATATTTGGTGGAATGTACGGGGATCGGGCGCGGGATCGGTGGTGGCGTATACGCTGGGCATTACGGGGCTAGACCCGATTAAGAATGCGCTGATTTTTGAGCGGTTTTTGAATCCGGGGCGCGTCAGTATGCCTGACTTTGATCTCGATTATCCTGATTCGCGGCGGCATGAAATGGTGGAATATGCGATGCGTCGCTATGGGGCGGAAAAGGTGGCGCAGATCATCACGTTTGGGACGATGAAGGCGCGCGCGGCCGTGAAGGATGTCGGCCGGGCGATGGATATTCCGCTGGAGCGTGTCGAGCAGATTTCGCGCATGATTCCTGCTATTCCGGGCAAAAAAGTGAAAATTGCCGACCTGTTTAACCCCGACCATGAATTTTACAACAAAGAATTTGTGCAGACGTATGAAGCGGATTCACAAGTGCGGACATTGGTCGATTCGGCGCAAAATTTGGAGGGGGTGACACGCCATGCGTCCAGCCATGCGGCCGGGGTGATTATCGCCGACAAGCCATTAGTCGAGTACGTGCCATTGAACCGGCCGACCAGCGGCGACGAAGGACTGGGTGGCATCGACCGGGTGACGCAGTGGCCGATGGAGATCGTCGAGTCGATTGGGCTGCTCAAAGTGGATTTCTTGGGACTTTCGACATTGACCATCATGCGAACGGCCGCCCGACTGATCGAGCTACGGCATGGCACAAAGTACGAGATGGACACCATTCCGTATGACGTGGGGCATGTCGGCCCCGACCCATCGAAAAAGCCAGAAGCGGGGTTTGATATGTTGTCGCGGGGCGATGTCTCTGGCGTATTCCAGGTGGAAGGCGCGGGAATGCGGCGGTTGATGATGGAGATGAAGCCGTCCCGCTTTGACCATATCATCGCGGCGATTTCGCTGTATCGGCCGGGGCCGATGGCACAGATTCCAGAGTACATCAAGCGGATGCACTCTGAGATTTTCGATGACAACGATATTGCAACCTATCACACCCCAGAACTTGAGCCGATTCTGAAAGATACTTACGGAATAATAGTATATCAGGAGCAGCTGATCCGCATGGCGGCCGAGCTTTCTGGCTACGATCCGGGCGAAGCGGACATGTTGCGCCGCGCTGTATCGAAAAAGAAAGAGAAAGAGATGAAAGTGCATCATGGCAAGTTTGTCGATGGGGCGGTGGCGAACGGGATTTCGCGGGAGACAGTCGAGACGATTTGGGAGGACATCAAGACGTTTGCGCGGTATGGGTTTAACAAGGCACACGCGGCCGACTATGCGATGGTGACGTGCCAGACCGCCTTTTTGAAAGCGCACTATCCAGTTGAGTACATGACGGCCGTGATGTCTGTGGAGCGTGAAAAGACGGAGAAAGTGACGAAAGCGGTCACCGAAGCGCGACGCATGAACACCCAAGTGCTGCCGCCAGACATCAACAAAGCGCGGATCGAATTTACAATTGAAGACAACGAAAATGATAAAGACGCAACGGCGATTCGCTTTGGTTTTGGGGCGATCAAAAATGCCAGCAACAGTGGGTTCGAGGCGATTTTGGTCGAGCGAGATGCGAACGGCGCTTTTGCCAGCTTGCAGGAACTGTGTGAGCGTGTCGATCTCAAGCTGGTGGGCGGCCGTTCGATGGAAGCGATGATCAAGACGGGTGTGTTTGATCGCTGGGGGACGCGCTCACAATTTTTAGATGCCCAAAAGCGCATCATCGGCTATAGCACCAGCTACCATGCACAAAAAAGCTCGGCGCAGATGAGTTTGTTTGGTATGGCAGCGGCCGCCGCCATCGAAACCGCGCCCGATCTGTTGCGAACCAGTGTCAAAGAGCTAGATCATCGTGAAGTGCTAGATTATGAGAAAGAGTTGATCGGGCTGTATTTGTCAGAGCATCCGTTGGAGAGCAAGCTGGCGAGCATGAAGCGCATGATCACGTGCAGCACGGCCGAATTGGACGCGACATGGAACGGCAAAATGGTGTCGTTGGGCGGTATGATCAGCAGTTTGCGGCCGTACACCACCAAAAAAGGCGACCCAATGGCGTTTGGGCAAATGGAAGATTTGGACGGCCGTGTGCCGCTCGTATTCTTCCCCCGCACATGGAAGGCGCTGAAAGAGATCGCGGTCATCGACCAAATCGCCCTGATCAAAGGCAAAGTCGATATGCGCGACGACGATGTACAGATTATCGTCGAAGACATCAAAACCAGTTTCACGCTCTCCAGTTCGGCCGACATCGATCCGCAGCCGACGCTCGAAGATTATGCGATAGCGGAACAAGTGACTGTAACTGAACAAACCGTCAGTCAAGAAGATAGCCCCAATTTGTCCCCGCTTTCATGGGAAATGCTAGACGACGATCCCCCACCGGCCAACATTCAACCTTCTAACCTGCAACCCGCTTCTAACATCATGCAACCACAAGACAACCTCCCCCCAGAGCCAGATTTCGATGATTACATTCCAGAGTATGGTGCTGTTGCGGCCGTTCCGGCCGACAACCCCGCCCCTGCCACCCGCCAGCCACAACACCTGATCGTCGAGATCAAGCCGGTGGGCAATTGGCAAAAAGTGTGCAAACAATCGGCCGCCATCGCCACGGCCGCGCCGGGACAAGATACGGTCACATTGCGCTTGATCGGGATCGGGCTAGAGATTGAACTGAATGGCGGCCGGGTTGCCATCACCGAACAATTGCCGGGACAACTGAAGAATTTGCCCGGTGTCCACCGTGTACACACTGTTTAGCTATTAACAATGTCAACGTCAATACACAGTATAGTCACGTAACAGGGTAGAATAACAGAATGAATAATGAGATTGTTGTGATTGGATGTGGGGTGAGTGGTCTGACGACTGGTTTGGCTTTGCTCCAAGCTGGTTATTCTGTGCGGATCATGGCTGATAAACTGCCGTTTGAAACGGTGTCGGCTCTCGCTCCGGCCGTGTGGTTTCCATACAATGTATTGCCCATTGACAAAGCGTTGGTATGGGGTGAACAAACGCGCAACAAATTGCTAAAACTAGCGACCACCAATCCTCGCATCGGCATTTATGCGATTGATTTGGTCGAGTTTTATACCGAACCAACGGCCGAAATTTGGTGGGCGGCCGGTGTACCAGCACATCGGCGACTGAAGGCGGCCGAACTGCCCAAAGGGTATGTCGATGGCACACTGGCCTCTGTCCCGATGATCGAAACACCTCTCTATTTACCCTGGCTACTGCGGGAATTTGCCCGTCATGATGGCGAGATTTCATTACTCAAAGAGCCTATCAACCGCATCGACGATATAGACGCGCCCATCGTCGTTAATTGTAGCGGTTTGAGGGCGCATTCATTGTGTCAGGATGAGGCGGTCTACCCAGTTCGTGCCATGATCGCACGGGTCGAAAACCCCGGTATCAAGCGCGTGACAACGGTACAAACGGCCGAGCATATCACCTACATCATCCCCCGTCGCCATGATGTCATTCTAGGCGGCACCAGCGACAAAGGGGTATGGGATGAGGAGGTTGACCCGGCCGTGATCGATGCAATTATCGAAAGATGCACCATTTTAGAACCGTCCCTCCACCGTGCGCCTATCATCGAAAAACGTGTAGGGCTACGGCCGGGGCGGACGGCCGTGCGCCTAGAAGTAGAGCAAACAGACACACAGACCATCGTTCACAATTATGGACACGGTGGGGCCGGATACACGATTTCGTGGGGCTGTGCATCTGATGTGGTTGGATTGGTCAAAGCGATTAAATAGTCAAAAAGCTAAAAAACAGGGATGATATAAATATGAATACACCAATAAGATGGGGCTTACTCTCGACAGCGCGAATCAATCGGCGTGTCATTCCAGCGATTCGTGCGTCTGCGCGGGGCGAACTGGTCGCTGTCGCCAGCCGTCGCCAAGCATCGGCCGACAGTTATGCGGCCGAATGGGGCATCCCAACTGCGTTTGGCAGCTACGAAGCGATGTTGGCATCTGACCAAATAGATGCGGTATACATTGCGCTGCCCAACCACCTCCACGCCCCCTGGACGATCAAGGCACTCGAAGCAGGCAAACATGTGCTATGCGAAAAACCATTCGCGCTCTCTGTGGCCGAAGTAGATGCAGTGAGTGCAGCTTGTGCCAAAACAGGCTGTATCGCGGCCGAAGCGTTCATGTACCGCCATCATCCCCAGACAGAAATCATCAAAAAGCTGGTCGATAGCGGCCGCATCGGGGACGTGACCTATGTGTGGGGCATGTTCACCTTCTCGCTCGTCGATACGGCCGAAAATCGCAACGTGCGCTCTATTCCAGCGTATGGCGGCGGTGCATTATGGGATGTTGGCATCTACCCACTCAGTTTTGCCCAATACATCATGGGCGGTGCGCCCACACACGTCACGGCCGCGCAAATCATCGGTGAGACAGGCATAGACATCCAGCTAACGGGACAAATGACGTATGCAAACGGGGCTATCGCGCACATCATGGGCGGCTTCGATGCCCCATTCCAAACGGCCGCTCGGATCGTAGGAACACGCGGCCGCATCGAGATCGCCCGGCCGTTTGTCGGTGTCCATGATGTGCCAGAAAACATCGTGCTATTCGATGCTGACGGCAACCGTGAACTGATCGACGTACCACAAAAAGAGTTGTATTTAGGTGAGATCGAAGATATGCACAATGCCATTTTAGACGGCAAGCCACAACGAGTATCGTTGGCACAAACACACGCACACACCCGCACGGCCGTTGCCCTGTACGAAGCGGCCGCCACACACTTGCCCGTTCATTTGTAGCCTCTTTTTGCCCCCTCCTTCCCTAAATTTATACAAAAAAAGCGGGTAATCTATGAATAGATTACCCGCTTAACGCTTCCAAAGTTCCGAAAAACTTGTCAAAGCGGCTTTGAGGCTGACGGGGAAGGGCTTGAACCTTCAACCCCCGGATTCAGAGTCCGGTGCTCTGCCAATTGAGCTACCCGTCAACAAATAGGCAGCCGAAAGTATAACAATTATTCGTCTGTCACACAACCTTCAGACGCTGATTTCACGCACTTGATATACTTGTAAAGTGTGCCACGAGTCGCCTTGTACGGAGGCTGTACCCATGCTGCCCGTCGCGCCGCGATCTCCTCGTCACTGACTGTCATATCGAGCGTGTTGTTAACTGAATCAATCGTGATCGTGTCACCGTCTTGCACCAGCGCAATCGGGCCGCCTACCTGCGCCTCTGGCGTGATATGCCCCGCGATGAAACCATGCGATCCGCCCGAAAAACGGCCGTCCGTCAGCAATGCCACATCTTTGCCCAGACCCGCGCCCATAATCGCTGAAGTGGGAGTCAACATTTCCGGCATTCCCGGCCCGCCTTTTGGCCCTTCGTAGCGAATGACGACCACATGCCCTTTCTCGATCTCATTGTTTTCCAACCCCGCCAGCATTTCTTCCTCAGAGTCATACACTTTCGCCGTGCCGGTGAACGCCAGCCCCTCTTTGCCCGTGATTTTGGCGACCGCGCCATCAGGGGCGAGATTGCCATACAGCATTTGCAGATGCCCGGTCGCTTTAATTGGCTTCTCAATTGGATAGATGATTTTTTGTGCTTCGTCCAGACTAGGCAAATCAGCGAGATTTTCTTCCACCGTTTTGCCTGTCACAGTCATGCAACTGCCATCGAGCATCCCTTTTGCCAGCAGATATTTCATCACGCCCGGTGTGCCGCCCACGTTGTGCAAATCTTCCTGCACATGCACGCCGCTTGGCTTGAGATCGGCGAGCAATGGGGTTCTATCACTGACTGTTTGGATGTCAGCCAATGTCACATCAAGGTCAAAGGATCGGGCAACAGCGATCATGTGCAAGACAGCATTTGTCGAGCCACCGAGCGCGATGATCATTGTCAGTGCGTTATCAAAGGAGGCGCGGGTCACGATGTCGCGGGGTTTGATGTCGTGTGCCAGCAAATGCTTGAGATACGCGCCTGCGGCCGTGCATTCGGCCGCCTTTTGTGCCGATTCGGCCGGAGTCGTCGCGCTGTATGGCAAACTCATGCCCAATGCTTCAATTGCCGTCCCCATCGTGTTGGCAGTGTACATGCCGCCACACGCGCCTGCGCCGGGGCAGCTATTGCGGACAATTTCACGCCGCTCTTCGTCGGTGATCTTGCCTGCAATATATTCGCCGTAGCTCTGGAACGCGCTCACCACATCAAGCTTTTTGTCGCCGATGCAACCCGCCTTGATCGTGCCGCCATAGATGACGACTGTCGGCCGATTGAGCCGTCCGGCCGCTATCATGCAACCGGGCATATTTTTGTCGCAACCGGGCAGCGCGATCAAGCCATCATAATAATGGGCGCTCATCGTTGTCTCGATAGAGTCGGCGATCAAATCACGCGACTGCAACGAAAAACTCATGCCGTCCGTTCCCATCGAAATGCCATCGCTCACGCCAATCGTATTGAAGCGCATCCCGACCAATCCGGCCGTCACCACCCCTTCTTTAACGTGCGCGGCCAAATCGTTGAGGTGCATGTTGCACGTATTGCCCTCGTACCACATGCTGGCAATACCAACCTGCGCCTTCTTCATATCATCGAACGAAAGCCCCGTGCCGTACAACATCGCCTGGGATGCGCCCTGAGATTTAACTTGTGTGAGTCGTGAACTGTATTTGTTTAGCTGTGCCATGATTTTGTATGCTTTTGTTTTTATGTAGATTTGGTATCAAGAAAGATGATAACCGAAATCAGCCAAGAGAAAAGAAATGTGTCGTAAATTTGCCGATATTTGTGGCAAAAGAGTAGTTTGTTGCTACCAACGCACATATTTCATACAGTAGAAGCGGTATGGACGCGAAACGGATTTTACTGATCGACGACGAAGTGGATATTACCGCCAATATCGAACCGATTTTGGTGCGCTCTGGCTTCGTGGTTGACTGCGCGGCCGATGGTGAAGCGGGCTGGCAAAAAGCAACCGAATTTTCGCCCGATCTGATCGTGCTAGACGTGCTGATGCCCCGCATGGACGGCCGCACACTGCTCCGCAAGCTGCGCGAAGCCGACAACTGGACACCCGTGATTCTGCTCACCCAAGTCGGCGGCTCACTCGAACGCGCTCTCGCCCTCCAAGAAGGGGCAGACGACTACCTCAACAAGCCATTCGACCCATTTGAACTACTCGCTCGTATTCACGCCGTGCTGCGCCGCGCCCAAGTCGGCCGCAAACCGCTTGCCGTCGCCCACACCTTGCAATGCGTCGCCCTCAAATTCAATCGCGCCTCCCGCCAAGTCACGCTCAATGGACAACCGCTCACCCTCACCCCCAAAGCGACCCATCTGCTCGAATATCTGATGACGCACCCCGACGAAATGCTGGCGCGAGATCGCTTGCTCGATGCCGTCTGGGGCTGGGACTATCCGGCCGGATCGCGCACCGTAGACACCCGCATCGCCGAACTGCGCCGCAAGCTACAAGACGATCCGAACAACCCGATTTACATCGAAACCATCACCGGAGAAGGGTATCGGTTTGTCGCTAACGTCGAGGCGGCATGAAGATACAGTATAAAATCGCGCTGCCGTTGTTAATCGGTCTGCTCATCGGCGGGATTATTTGGGTGGCTGCGCCAAATGGCGATCCGCTTGTCTTGCGCTTATCGTGGATCGCGGTACCGTTGCTCATCGGCGGGGTTTTCTCGTTGTTTGCAGCGTTAGGCGCGATGCTGGCACGGCAGTCTGAAAAGCAAACGGCCGCCCTCCTGACAGAACAAGCCCAGCAATTCGGCCGCAATCATCGTCGCTTCGTGCAGCGACTCGACCACGAACTGAAAAACCCGCTCACCGCCATTCGCGCCAGTGTGAGCAACCTGCAAAGCACCCTGCCCGATGCCACCAGCCACACCACCGCCATCACCACGATGGACAACCACACCAAACGGCTGACCCGCCTCACCGTTGACCTGCGTAAAATCGCCGAACTCGAAAACCGCGATCTCGAAACCAACCCCGTTGACCTTGCTGAACTGCTTACAGAATTGCGCGATGTGCTGACCGAACAGCACCCCAAACGACAGCTCTTGCTCACGCTGCCGACTGCGCCGTGGCCGCTCCCGACCATCACGGCCGACTGGGACTTACTCTTTCTCGCTTTCTACAATCTGGCGGACAATGCGCTCAAATTCACCGAATCAGACGACACCGTTGAACTCCGTGCGCGGGAAGAAACGGCCGCCATCGTCATAGAAGTGGCTGACACAGGGCGCGGCATCGCTCCCGAAGATGTACCGTTCGTGTGGGAAGAACTGTATCGCGGCGAAAACGGCCGCACCGCGTCTGGCAGTGGGCTGGGCTTGCCACTCGTCAAAGCGATTATCGAGCGTCATGCAGGCAGCATTGCGCTGCAAAGTCGGCCGAAAGAGGGAACAAATGTCACCGTTACGTTGCCGAAGTAGCGTTTTATTTCTCTGCTGGCTTTTGTTTGCGACCTCATTTTCCCATGCCCAAACTGAATTTGATTGCGCGGCCGTCACCCAAATCCCCCCAGCCGAATGTCGTGCGCTCGTCACCTTTTACACCGCCACCAATGGCGACCAATGGCTGGTCAATGACGGCTGGCTGCAAACACCTACACCGTGCCAATGGCTGGGCGTAAGCTGCAACAATGATGGGCATATTTCACAGATTGTTTTGGAAGCCAATCAGCTAACCGGCTCGTTGCCATCGGAGTGGGACGCGCTGCCGCATTTGACATGGCTGCAACTAAATAGCAATCAATTGACCGGCCGTATTCCCCCCGCTCTCGGCACACTGAGCCAGCTCACTTGGCTACGCCTGGAGGACAATCAATTGACGGGCGCGATCCCGGCCGCGCTGGGCGATCTTACCGCGCTTGAAAGCCTCTATTTGTCTGGCAACGGACTAGAGGGGGCAATCCCGGCCGCGCTGGGCAACCTCAGCCAATTGAACCGCCTCTATCTTGACGACACCAATCTGACAGGCGCAATCCCACCCCAATTAGGTGATCTGACGCAACTTGATGCACTCACGTTGAGCGGCAATGTTGGGCTGCGCGGCTTTTTGCCCCACTCCTTGACCAATCTCACGAGCCTCAGTTACTTCCATTTTCTCGATACATCGCTCTGCACGCCAGACGATCCCGCCTTCACCCAATGGCTCGAAAACGTGCCTAATTTTTATCAGCCAATCACGTTTTGCGAACCTGAGCCGGAGTCATCTGCGGCCGTGACTGTCTTGTTCATCGCCGTCCTTTTTGGGGCGATCATCGGCGGTTGTTTGTATGGTTGGTCAATGATGCAATCGCCTGTTACCAAACGGTAACACCCCTGCCATTACGCTGTCACATCTAAATCGTAGACTGTATCCATCACGTAGGGACACGGCTTGCCGTGTCCTACAAAAACAAACGAGGTGAAATGATGTTACGGAAAACGATTTTGATTTTATTGATGATGAGCATGTTGTGGGTTTACTCTGCATCGGCTCAAACGGCCGCCACATTCGATTGCGAACAAGTAAGCGAGGTCAGCACGGCCGATTGCGAAGCTCTCGTTTCGCTATACACAGCGGCCGACGGCGATAACTGGCTCGATAACACAGGCTGGATGACGGGCAATCCATGCGACTGGGTGGGGGTTCGGTGCGCGAATGAGCGCGTTTCTCACTTGTATCTCAGCGACAACAATTTGGTGGGCGCATTGCCATCTGAACTGAGCGACCTGACTGCGCTGACGTGGCTGCAATTGCACAGCAACCAGCTAACAGGTGCGATTCCGGCGACGTTGGGCAATCTCGATCAAGTGGTTTGGTTGCGCTTAGAGAACAATCAACTCACGGGCAATATCCCGTCTCAGTTGGGCGATATGACTGCTTTAGAGAATCTTTATCTGGCGGGTAATCTGTTGGATGGCGCACTCCCGGCCGCGCTGGGCAACTTGGCGAATTTGCAGAAGCTGTATCTCGATGACACGGCCGTTTCAGGCACGCTTCCGGCCGCATTGGGCAACCTGACCCAACTACGCGCATTCACCCTGGGCAACACAAATTTGAGCGGTGCGATCCCGTTGAGTTTTGTCAATTTGAGCAATCTGACCTACTTCCATCTGCTCGGCACAGCGATTTGCGAACCGGCCGATGCTGCCTTCCAAGCATGGCGCAACCAAGTCGAAAATGTGTACAGCTTGAATACGCCGTGTGCCAACGAAACATTGCCCAGCCCAACGCCTTATCCAACGGCACAAGCAACCGCACAAGCAACTGCAATGCCACAACCAACGGCGACAGAGCAACCCCCTTGCGCCACTCCACATGCCGACCCTACCCCTTACCCGACGGCCGTTCCCACAGAAATTGCCCCCACGACGGCCGCGCCAACATCAGTGCCACCGACCACCGGCACAGACCTCTGCGCGGGGCTGATCATTGACCAAGCACCCCATCCGATGCAGCCGCTTGCCAAACCGGGCTACCTGCAAACAGTGACTGACCCCGCCTTTGGCACAACGATTCGGCGCATTACCGACATCGAAGCGACTGTGACGGGCGAACAAGCGGTGATCAAGCCGATGTACAATACGGTACAGGCGTGGAATGCGGACGAAACGTACATGATTTTGTACCAGCGTAGCGCGGGGCATCAATTGTTGGACGGCATCACATATCAGCCGATTCGCAGCCTAGATATTCGCCCGGCCGACATCGAGGAGGTGTTCTGGCATTTCAGCGACCCCGACATTTTTTACTATGTCGAGCCGTACTACATCAATGAGAGTGAACCGGGGCAACGCTTGATTCGCTATCACGTTAGCACCGACACAAAAGAAGTGGTTCGCGCCTTTACCGATGTGTGCGGCCGTGACGAAGGCGTACAAAGTGGCAACGATGTGCAGATGATGTCATGGGACTCTGACGTGATCGGGCTGCGCTGTGGTGAACCGGCCAAATTCTTCAATTATCGCATCAGCACCGATACCGTTTCGTCGATTATCGTCAGTGGGCAAGGCAACGATTTCTACCCCTGGTACGCGCCACAAGCTGCGCCCAGTGGCAATCTGTTTCACTTGGGTGACACTGTTTTTGATGGCGATCTCAACGTGGTGCGTACCTTGAACATGAGTAGCCCCGAACACGCCACACTCGGACAATTTCGAGACGGCACAGATGGCTTGTTCACGGTGGCATTTGCCGATGGGAGCGCGGGCGGTTGTGGCAATGGCTCGCTGATCGCGCATGACCTGACCGATGGCAGTTGCCGCACGTTGGTCGGCATGGAAAATGGGTATCCGTACCCGCCATCAGACACACATCACTCTGCCCTTTCGCACCTAAATCCGGGCTGGGTGGCGGTGTCAGGCGTAGGTGTCGCTAACTGGGGCCAAACAAATGATGCGGGGCAAGCGTTGCTCGACAACGAATTGCTGTTGGTCGATAGTGACGATGGGCAGGTTTGTCGCATCGGGCATCACCGCTCGTTTGCAGGCGGCGGCAGTTTTGACTATTGGGCAGAGCCGCATGTGGTAATCAGCCCCAGTGGGACGCGCATCTTGTTTGGCAGTGACTGGGAAGGTGGCACGTCAGTCGATGCGTATGTGGTCGAATTGCCGAGCTATACGGCCGAAACAGTGTCCGCGACAGATGCGGATACGGCCGTGCCATTAGCCGTAGACAGCAGTGACATCGCAACTGCGGCTGGCGAAACGGGAAGCGTTTTGCTCAACTGGGCGACTGCTTTGCTCGGTCTAACAGTTGCGATACTCGGCCGTACCACCATTGGCTAGACGATTTTTTGCAGGGCAGTAATAGATTGTATTGCGCCCACACCATCAACAAATGCGAACGATGTGCTTTTGCCATCGTTCGCATTGTGCTTTTTATTGCTCTGGGCGATTTTGCAGGAGGGTGATCATTTTTTCTAAGCGATCCAATGCAGTCACATTGCCGAGTGCC
Source organism: uncultured Anaerolineae bacterium (assembly GCA_937949915.1). Lineage (GTDB taxonomy): Bacteria > Chloroflexota > Anaerolineae > Promineifilales > Promineifilaceae > CALECP01. The sequence continues at coordinate 6,653 of CALECP010000179.1, read as the reverse complement.
ATGATCGACTCGAACAAGGGAGGCGATACGGGCTGCCCGGTGATACCGTAGCGCATTGTGCCGAGGAAGGGGCCTGCTTTGCCATTGTCAGTTGACCCTTCGCCGATGGCAGACAGGGCGGCCGCTAATGAATCGACATCGTAATTTTGCGCTGCCATAAATTGACGGGCTTGTTTGAAGGCGGCCGCGGCCGCGACTGCCCCCATTTTCTTGTGGCTAAGACGCGCCGGGTCAGGCGACCACCGTTCGTCTATCAAAAACGCCAACGGAGACGGTTTGGTGATGTTGCCATCATCGTCTTTTACTGGCAGCACATCGCTGAACGCTTTCATTCGTTTGCTCATCGCGGGGGCGAGTAGGTGCAGGACGGCCGGATCGATCTCTGGCACAACCTGCTGGGCGAATGGCAACATGCCAGCTACCAGTGCCTCATCGTCTAGCTCTTGAATGTATTGCCCGTTGAGCCAGTCGAGCTTTTCGAGCGGTAGTTTGGCAGGGGCAGGATTGAGGTCTTTTAGCTCGAAACGGGGCAGCGCGGCGGCCGTTGTGAACTTCTCCACATCATCGCCAAAACTCCAGCCGATATTGGACAAATAATTGACGACGGCCGTCGATAAATAGCCGTTATCGATATATTCGCGTACCAGTGCGCCCTTGTCTCGCTTGCTCATTTTGCCACTGCCTTCCAGCTTCAGGATGACAGGCAAATGGGCAATTTTCGGCATTTCCCACCCAAACGCTTTATAGAGATTGACGTGCAAGGGTGCTGTTCCCAGCCATTCGACCCCGCGTGTGATGTGCGTGATCTGCATAAAGTGATCATCGACCACATTGGCTAAATGATACGTGGGGAAGCCGTCCGATTTCATCAGCACATTGTCCTGAATCTGCTTGTTGTCAATCGTTAGCTCACCGCGCATTTCATCATAAAAGGTGGTTGTGCCGTCAAGCGGTGCTTTGAAACGGATCGTCGGTTTCAATCCTTGTGCTTCAAAGTCGGCAATTTGCGCGGCCGATAATTCACGATGGCGGCCGTCATAGCCAAACGGTAGCCCTTCCGCCTGTTGCTTGGCTCGCATCGCTTCTAGCTCTTCTTTTGTCGTGAAATCTTTGTACGCATGGCCATTTTCGAGCAGCCAATTGCCCCATTTGCGATAGAGTTCAGTCCGTTCCGATTGAATATACGGGCCATAATCGCCGCCCACTTCGGGGCCTTCATCCCATTCGATGCCCAACCAGCGCAGGGTTGTCATAAACTCTTGCAGTGATTCGGGGTTGTAGCGGGCTTGGTCAGTATCTTCGATGCGGAGGATAAAGCGGCCGCCATGTTTCCGCGCCCACATCCATGTGAAGAGGGCGGTACGGGCAGAGCCGATGTGCATAAATCCGGTCGGGCTGGGAGCAAAACGTGTTCGTATCATAGCGTCAACAATTTATCGTAGAGACGCAACATTTTGCGTCTTTTTTTAGCAAGATTTTGCGTCTCTACATTCTTTTTGGGCGATTATCGCATTGAATAGGATGGTTGGCTAGACGTGATTAGTAGGTCAGTCAATCAGTGAATCAGTATTTCAGTAAAGATGAAGGTCAGATCGGTTGATAAACCAAAATAGCGACAAACTGAAATGCCTTCTTGGTATAATTAGCGGCAATGTGCAGAAACATCAAACCCCTCTTTAATTTTGAGCCACCGGCAACAGAAGCAGACGTTCGGGCGGCATCGTTCCAGTTTGTTCGCAAGGTCAGTGGGATGACGAAGCCATCTCAGGCGAACACGGCCGCCTTTGAGCAAGCGGTCGATGATGTGACGGCCGTCATGCAAACCTTGCTGGGCGCACTGACGACGGCCGCGCCACCCAAAAACCGTGAACAAGAAGCGGCCAAAGCACGCGCCCGATTTGCCAAAAGAAACGGCGCATCTTAATTAAGCGAGAATAATTTCGACTGCGGCTCAGGGTTTTCACGCGCATGACGGATCATTTCGCGCACCAATAAAATTTCCATTTGGTATGCTTCACATAACTTGTGCAGAAATTTGGTCGCCCCATCCAAGATCAACCAATTTTGTTTTTGTTCGACTGGCACTTGCAATATCCAGGCGGCAAAATAGCCCATTGCAATAGGGTCATCTGGCATATCTTCGGTACGGACTTGGATGTCTATAATTCCGCGCAACACGTCTGTATATTGGATGATTTTCGGCCGTAATAGAGTGGTCATCGTCGTCATCTGTTCTTGCGTGCTGTCTTGCATCATCGGCAACTCGCGTACCATTCCTTGCAAGTACGGCTGCGTTTGATCGGTAGAAATAATCTCGAATCGTGGGCCACCCACGGCCGCAATGTTCATGCGGCCGTCTTGCAAATGCTCGACTTGGGCGATTTGGGCGACACAACCGATACGGTGCGGTGCGGCCGTGCCATACGCCTCTACCCCTTGCTGGATCATCACGACTCCAAACGGCTCTCCACGATCAATACACTGCCCAATCATCAACTTATATCGCTCCTCGAAAATGTGGAGAAATATAGGTGTACCGGGAAAAAGCACCGTATTAAGCGGAAATAGTGGCAATTTGTACATATAATCCAACTCTTGTCCAAGTTATTTGCATTATAGCTAACCCGTCAAGCAACCGCTATCAGTCGGTCAAGATTGCTTATTCCAAAGCATGATAGGTAACAGCCATCATCTCATCATGTCCTAGAGCATCCGAAAGTTTAAGCGATTTTGTAACCAATCAAACGGATGCCCTATCGCCATGTGAGAAAATCGTGCCGCTCACTTGCTTTTTATGTTACACTCCTTCCACTCTATTATCTGATCACTATTGGAGGTGCAATATGTCAGCCTACGTTACCAAGAAATTGATGTTCAACTTTGGCTTTCTGCTGGATGGATTGCCCGGTACAAGTCGTCAAGTCGAAATAGACTATCCGGCCGTGATCCTCGATGACATCCATCTCGAACCATTGACAGGGCAATTTTTGGCTGCCCGGACAGCACAGGGCATCTATATACACGGCACACTGCACAGCAACATCCCGGCCGAATGTGCGCGGTGCAACGTCGCGCACACACACGCATTCGTCATCGACCTAGACGATCATTACTATTTAGCCCGTACCGCGCCCGATCCCGATTCCTTTATCATTCATGAAAATGGCATCCTCGATCTAGGGGTGATGGTACGCGAATCGGCCGTGCTTTCCCGGCCGATTCAAACGATCTGCCGCCCCGACTGCCAGGGATTGTGCATGGAATGTGGCATCAATCTAAACACCGACGAATGCGACTGCGAAGAGGATGACATCGACCCACGCATGGCCGCACTCAAACAATTATTAGACTCGTAGAGACACATCGCTGATGTGTCTCCGAATTAAGAGACGCAAGATTTTGTGTCTGGGTTCATAGAGACGCAAGATTTTGCGTCTCTACAATATAAAAGAAGAAAGAATTAAACATGTTTTACGACGAAGCAAAAATCTACATTCGCAGCGGTGATGGCGGCAACGGCATGATCAGTTTTTGGCGCGAAAAATTTGTGCCATTAGGAGGCCCCGACGGCGGCGACGGCGGCGATGGCGGTGCGCTCGTCTTTCGTGTCAATCCCAAGATGAACAGCCTCGCCAAATTTCGGCGCACGGTGCATTTTCGCGCCTCGCCCGGTGTCAATGGCGGCCGGTCAAACATGACGGGTGCGCGGGGCGACGACTTGGTGCTGGATGTGCCACCCGGCACCATTATTCGCAATGCCGAAACATCGGACATCATCGCCGATTTAACTGAACCGTACCTAGAAGTGAAATTGATCGAAGGCGGCCGGGGCGGCCGGGGCAACGGCAAATTTGCCAGCAGCACCAACCAAGCCCCCCGCACGGCCGAGCGGGGCGTACTTGGCACAGAAATGTGGGTCGAAATGGAATTGAAACTGATCGCTGACGTAGGGCTGGCTGGCAAACCAAATGCAGGCAAATCAACCTTTCTCAGTCGCGTCAGTTCCGCCAAACCGAAAGTGGCCGCTTACCCATTCACCACCCTTGCCCCCAATCTCGGCGTGGTTGCCATCGGCGACTACGAAAGCATTGTCATCGCCGATATTCCGGGCTTGATCGAAGGGGCGGCCGATGGTGTCGGCTTGGGACATGACTTTTTGCGCCATATCGAACGGACACGGGTACTCATTCATCTTTTGGCAGGCGACGCACCCGAACCGCTTGAAGATTGGAAAGCGATCAATGCCGAGCTAGAACGCTACAGCACCAAATTGATCGACAAGCCACAAATCGTCGTCCTCAACAAAATCGACATGGCGGACGGCATCGCTTGGGAGCCGATCATTCAAGAAGAAGTGGAAGCGGCCGGATATGAATTTATGGCGATTTCGGCCATCACGGGCGAGAACGTGCAGCAGCTACTCTATCGCGTCAAGCAAATGATCGACGAGCTACCCGAACCAGAGACGGCCGTCGTCGATGAAGTGGTTGTCATCACCCCCGACGACGATCCCAACGCCTTCTCTATCGAAAAACTGCCCTACGGCGAATGGGCCGTACATGGCGAAACAATCGAGCGCATCGCCATGCAGACGTACTTCCACGATCTCGAAAACGCCCGCCGCTTCCAGCGCAAACTCGACCGCATGGGCATCAACGAAGCGTTGGTCAATGCTGGCGTACAACCGGGCGACACCGTTTGGTTCAACGACATTGCGCTCGAATGGCAAAACGAGGTCGATTATTAAGAAGTGACGAGGTACGAATGACGAGTGACGAGTTGTGTGCATGTGTTGGGTTTTATGTTACAGCATTCTCAAATTAACAATTGCTGTCTCTATTGAATCGATCACGTACCTCACCTCCAAACCTACTCGTCGTTCGTCACTCGTCACTCGTCACTCCTCATGTCTTCTCACTACGAAGCCGCCCTCCGCGATTTTGATAGAGCGCGAAAAGAAGCGCGATTGCAGCAGTTGCTGGCGCGGTTGCGGGGCGGCAATGCTGATTTACTCGCATGGCATGATGTCTGTGCCGCACAAATCCCCCTCCACAAACAAGCTGGCATTCAAGAGATACCGCTCGATGCGATTGTGGGTAGTGTCGGCCGTTACAACGATTTCACCCGCGACTTTTTGCCGCGCAAAGACAGCGGCCGCGAACGCTGGACAGGAGTGCGCCTCTCACTTGACCAAATGAAAGGATGGCCGCCGATAGAGGTGTATCAGGTAGGGGAAGTCTATTTTGTCAACGATGGCAACCATCGCGTGTCGGTGGCGCGGCAGCTAAATAGCGGCACCATTGCGGCGTATGTGACCGAGGTCGAACTAGACGCGCCGATCACGGCCGCAGATGATGCCGACACCATTATCGGCAAAGCACGATACGCTTCTTTTGCGGCCGTCACGCACATCGGCCGGGTGTTGCCCACGGCCGATCTCCGGCTCACCTTCCATACACAGTACGACTTTTTGCTCGATAGCATTCGTGCGTATGCCCAGCTCCATCAATTGCCAGACGCGCTGGGCGCACCGGCCGTACAGGGCTGGTACGCGCATGTGTATCAGCCGATCTGCGCCGCCATTCGTGCCAACGGGACAGCCAGAGCGTTCCCCCATCACACCGAAGCAGATATGTATGTGCTGTTGATCCAGCACCAAGCCAGCTTGCGCGACACATTGGGCTGGCAGGTCGATCCCGTTGTGGCGGCCGCCGATCTGCCTCAGCGTACCTGGTGGCAACGGCTGAAACGCCGCCTCATTCCGGCCGATTTTGTCGATGGCCCCGCCACTGGACAATGGCGCAAACAACGCAAACCATTGCGCCAACAACTGTTCCGCGATGTGATGGTGACGCTCGAAGATTCGCCGTCAGATTGGCATTTGTTAGAGCAAGCGATCTGGTTTTCGACCAAAAAAGAGAAAAATCGACTGTATGGGCTGGCAGTGATCGATGGCATCGACACCGATCAAGCTGCGGCCGAAAAAATACGTGACCGCTTTCTATCACGCACGGCCGAAGCGGGGCTAGAGGCACAATTTGCCATCGAAACAGGCACGGCCGGGGACATCATGATCAGCCGCGCTCACTGGGCTGATTTGGTGATGACCAATTTGACTGGCCCCTTTCGTGATTCGCCGATCAAGCCCGGTTTTGAACGCTTGATCCAACAATCACCAACCCCGATCTGGGTGGTGCGCGATGGCGTTTCGGGCGATTGTCACCACGCGCTGCTAGGGTACGATGGCAGCCCAAAGGCGCAAGAGGCACTGTTTATGGCAACATGGCTGGCGGGGCGATGGGAGATGGCATTAACCGTTGTGACGGTAGAAACAGATCGCACGGCCGCCACTGTGCTAGACGATGCGCGACGTTACTTAACAGAGCGCGATATTGCGGCCGACTTTATCCTCAAACCGCGCCCGATCACTGATGCGCTGCTTGCTGTTGCGGCCGAAAAACAGTGTGATTTGATCATCATCGGCGGCTACGGATTCTCTCCCCTGCGTCAAACTGTTACCAGCAGCACGGTTGATCATCTGATCAAACAATCAAACCTCCCCCTCTTGATCTGTCGGTAAAAAAACGCGAAACAGACATGTAAAATCTCAGTATCTGTTTGCGTTCCTCGATCCATAGCCTCTCTCAAAGAGG
>CALECP010000178.1 GCA_937949915.1 uncultured Anaerolineae bacterium | reverse complement strand
CCCGACCTTTCGGTTCGTAGCCGAACGCTCTAATCCACTGAGCTAAGGGCGCGTAACCATTGGCTATTATACCAACTTTTATCAGAGCGGGGAGAATGGGATTCGAACCCATGAACGGGCTATAAACCCGTTAACCACTTAGCAGGCGGTCCCGATCGTCCACTCCGGCATCTCCCCTTATTCTGATCTATCCAAATTGGTAAATAGATGGCGGAGCGAGAGGGATTCGAACCCCCGGTGACTTGCGCCACAGTTGTTTTCAAGACAACCGCCTTCGTCCACTCGGCCATCGCTCCTAAATTTTGAACGGCTTGAGATTATACAGAAGTCGTTTTTCTAAGTCAAAGGCAATTTACTTAAATTTCTATCCAAAGGTAGGCAAACCATACACAAGCACCTACAATCAACCCACCATGACTGTCAAACCTACAATTCTCATTGTTGAAGACGATCCAACTTTGCTTGATACACTGGAATATAATTTATATAAGCAAGGCTACCGCACTTTGACGGCCAGTCACGGCCGGGTCGCCCTTACGCTCGCCCAAGAACACAATCCCGATCTTTTCATCCTCGATCTGATGTTGCCCGGCTTGGACGGCTTCGAGATTTGCCGCATTTTGCGCCAGAAAACGAATGCGCCCATCATTATGCTCACCGCCAGAGACGACGAAATCGACAAAGTGATCGGGCTGGAAGCGGGCGCAGACGATTATTTGACAAAGCCATTTAGCACCAAAGAGTTAATCGCACGTGTCAAAGCGCATTTGCGTCGCGTCCACGCCATTCGCCAAGAGATAGCAATGACAGGAGGAAACGGCCGCACCCCCGCCCTCTCTCTGACGCGCATCACGCACGGCAATCTCACCATCGATCTCGACCGCCGCGAAGCAATCATCAATGATGCCCCACTCCATCTCAAACCAAAAGAGTACGAACTGCTTGTCTTTCTAGCACGGAATCAAGGCATGGCTCTCTCACGCGATCTGATTTTGGAGCGTGTGTGGGGCTGGACAAATGACAGCAGTCGTACAGTAGACGTGCATATTCGGTGGCTACGCGAAAAGATAGAGCCAGACCCCAGCAATGCGATCCGCATTATCACAGTACGCGGGATCGGTTATCGGTTTGAAGGGTGAAAAAAGGCAGATATTTAAGACAAGGTACTTCCTGCCATCATCAACCCCAGCTTCTCCGGTGTCGCCTCGGCCGACTCCAATATGCCCATCACCCGGCCGTCAAACATCACCATAATCCTGTCAGACAACCCCATAATCTCATCCAAATCTTCCGAAAATAGCAACGTCGCCAATCCCTCCGCCCGATACGCCAACAATTGCTCGTGAATGTACTCAATCGCACCAATATCAACGCCTCGCGTCGGTTGCGCCGCCACCAAAACGCGCGGCTTGCGGTCTAGCTCTCGCGCCAAAATCAACTTTTGAATGTTGCCGCCTGACAAACTTTTGATCAACGTATCCCGACTGGGTGTTTTCACGTTGAATTGCGCGATCATCTTGTCAGCGTGGTCAGCAATACGCTTGAAGTTCAGAAAGCGGCGTTTGCTAAATGGCTCGCGCACGTGATCCTGCAAAATCAGGTTTTCCGCGCACGTAAATGTGCCGACTGTGCCGTCGTGCATTCGTTCTTCGGGGATGTAGGACAGTCCGGCCGCGGTCATCTCCACCGGCCGCGCACTCGTCACATCGTCGCCTTCCATCGAGATTGTGCCAGAGTCCGGCCGTTGCAAACCTGCGATCACCTCTGCCAATTCACGCTGCCCATTGCCACTGATGCCAGCCACACCCAAAATTTCGCCTCCCCGCACGGCAAACGACACATCCTGTAGCACCGGAATGCCATACTGGTTGGCTAAATTGATGTTGGCAAGTTCGAGGCGCACGGCCGCTTCTTCCGTCTCGACGCGATGCCGCGCAAAGCTGACCTCGCGGCCGACCATCATATTGGCCAAATCCTCTTTGGTCACGTCGGCCGTTTCGACTGTGCCTATCGAGCGGCCGTCCCGCAACACTGTCACCCTGTCCGTCAGGTCGATAATCTCATGTAGCTTGTGCGAAATAAAGATCAAACTATGCCCCTGCGCCGCCATCTTCCGCAAAATCTCAAATAAGTTGTCCACTTCCTGCGGGGTCAGTACGGCCGTGGGTTCATCCAAAATCAGCAAGTCCGCCCCATATACCAACGCCTTGATAATCTCCACACGTTGCTGCTGCCCCACCGCCAAATCGCGCACCAGTGCCGTCGGCTCTACCTCCAAATTGTACGTGTCTGACAGCGCCTTGATCCGCTCTGACACCGTCTGCAAATCGAGCCGGAACTTCCCCTGCCCCATCCCCAACGCGACATTTTCTGCCACCGTGAACGTATCGACCAACATAAAGTGCTGGTGAATCATCCCGATCCCATGCTCAATCGCTTCCTGCGGCGACTTGAGCGGCACGGCCGTGCCGTTGATCAAAATATCCCCCTCATTCTGGCGATAGAGGCCGTACAAAATTTTCATCAACGTGCTTTTGCCAGCCCCATTCTCGCCCAACAGCGCATGAATCTCACCCGCCCGCACATCAAACTGCACGTCATCATTCGCCAACACACCGGGGAATCGCTTCGTGATCCCTCGCATTTCTACCGTTTCTAGTCGTCGTTCGTTCATATCGATTTTTCGCCGTTGGAGCGCGTACGCTTGTGGTCACTCAGTGCAGGTTCTTGGAAAACCGAGGCAAGAACAAGGCTCTGCACAATACAATCGGCACGGGATGAATCCCGCACCTGTCCCAAAGAAAACCCGATAAATCGGGTTGCTGCCTGCCAATCACGGCCGCAACAACCCGTTTCAACGGGTTTTCCCTCACACAGCCATGTGTTTCAACACATGGCGAAACATGGCGAACATGATCACGCAATCACTCCAATCCCGTGCGGAAGCCCCACGCCTGATAAGCAACCAAATCGCCGCCACACGCTTCCAACGTCAAGTCTCGAATTTGATGCTCCGAACCACGCCCAAAGCGGCTTTCCGCGTTTGCTGTAAAGCACAAATCGGGTGCGGAGGATGGGCTGATCGTACCATCGGCCGCAAACACAAAGCTCTGCATCTCACTGCCATCACACGTTGCCAAACCGATTTCAGCACCGGGCGCGGCCGTGGTGATTTCCACACATACATCATAAATCGGCATGTACAACACGTTGTCCGCAAACATGCCCGTATCAAATACCTGATCTGTGCCGAGATCGCCATCATAGCTGTAGCACGTGTGCGCTTGCAGCCCGTTCGCCGGATCAACATCTTGGTTGCCACCTGCAATGTCAAGACAATAGCCGTTCAATATGCCATCTAGCTCATCGAGCAAGTTGATTTCCACATTTTCGGCCGCCATCATGTCGGGTGCAGCGGCCGCTTCCGATGCCATCAGACCCATCGTGCCTTCGGCATCTGCCGGATCAACCTCACCCGCAATGATCGCCGTCTTCGCTTCCTCAGCCTTCGCAATCACATCATCTGGCAAATCGCCATAAATCATGCTCAAGCCGCCATTTTCCAGCGTCAATTCGTATACCGTGCCGCCATACGCACCCACGCCCACATTGTCCAGCACATCTTCAATCATCGCCGTCCAGTCGTACTGCTGCGTCGCAACCACCACGCCGTCCGCAATCGGACTCTGGTCATTCTGCGTACCCAGCCACGGCACACCGGCCTCGGCCGCCACCTGAATCGCGCCCACAACTTGTTGCGCTGATCCGGTGAGAACGTCCGCACCGGCCGCGATGTGCGTGTTCGCCGTCTCGGCCGCCAACGCCGTATCACCAAACGATCCCGTATACGCGATCAGCACCTCAACATCAGGATTAACCGCCTTCACACCGTTCACAAAGCCGTCGATATACAGCTTCGCATCACCCGCCTCGACTGGGCCAACCACGCCGATGATGCCCGATTCCGTCAACTGCGCCGCAATCACGCCATTTACAAAACCGCCCTCATCCGCCTGCGCGTCATACGCAAAGATATTATTCAGCCCCTCATCTGATCCAGTATCACGGCTTGTGCCATACACAAATGCCGTTTCTGGGAAGTCGGGCGCAATTTCAAACAACGAGCTGCCAAATTGCGTCCCGTGCGCTATCACAACATTCGCCCCATCGGCCGCATAATCGCGCAACGCCGCGGCCGCATCAGCCACATTAAACATGCCTTCCGAAAATTGCAGATCAAAACCAGCATCGGCTTGCACCGTCACCAGCGCATCATAAATCGATTGACTCCACGCCAAGTCAGTCGTCGCCGACGGCATCACAATCGCCACCTCCGCCGCTGGCTGCATCGTTTCAGAACCAGTTGCAGGTGCAACAAAGCCTTCAATCTTTTCTGCTGGATTAATTTCGCCCCTGATAATGCCTTCTCTCACACCATCGGCAACAGCCATAATGTCTTCCGGCAAATCGCCATAGATCATGCTCAAGCCGCCATTCTCCAGCGTCAACTCATACACACTACCGCCGTAAAC
>CALECP010000177.1 GCA_937949915.1 uncultured Anaerolineae bacterium | reverse complement strand
GATGATGGTTAGGTGTTCTAGCACCTAGCCATCATTGCTTTAGGCTATTCGATTACTTCAATAATAGTGACTTTGGGGAATAAGGTCAACTTGCTTGAATATCGTCCCGATACACGCCTGTTTTTTTGCGGCTATGAATATAAGATTCAACATCGGCAGGGGTTGTGATCCATGTGTATCCAATTTTTTGCGCCTTTAATCTCCCTCGTCTTGCTAAATTGCTAAGATAGCGGCGGCTAAATCCATAAATCTCGGCCGCTTCGGGCAGGGAAATCAATCTATCTTTATCGTCGTTCACTTCATCGCTCATAGTCAAATAGATTGTATCATGTCGGCCGCCCTGCCCTACCCCGTTCAACCTCTGCCACAATCGCCGCCATTTCCTCCTCCGTCATCTCCGCAAACGTGGTAGCAGCAACAGTAAAAGCGGAAACACGATCACATTGCTCAACACGAATCGCGCAACAGGTTGGTCAATCTCTTCCACCAGTAAATAGCGTAAGCCATCATTCACCCCATCAACCTGCGCTGCATCCAGCCACCGCGCCTGAAATACCACGATCATCGGGTCGATCTGGGGCAGCAGCGAAATCGCTGTCAGTCCCCCCGCTATCAACAGTGACAACAGCAAGGGCAGCCCCACTACGTTCCAAAATTACAATTATCCAGCGTTTCATACGATCATTCTCCCCTATGCGATCCCCCCACTAAAACGGGCAGTCGCTTTCATCTACCAATTCTAAATACCAATTGCGTAGCCATGCGATCACACTGTCATAGTTCGCGGCCGCCACTTCTTTGTAGCTCGCCACGCTCCAGGTACGGTATAGCTCTCCGTAGACGGCCGCATACTCATTCTTCCCGCTCCGCTTCGATAGCACTGTCCCAATCGCCCGTACCCCCTGCGAAAGATGGCTCGCTTGCTCCTTTGTCACATATCGCTCGTCATTCCCCAGGTTAGCCTCGACCAGAGACAAACGCTGGTCTAGCTGCCCGATCTGCTTTTGTTGCCCGTCCAGTGCATCCTGCTGCTCTTTCAGTTGTTCGGTTAAATAGAATTGCTCACGGGCGATCTTGGCGATGGCTAGAGCATTGCGGTACGCCACGGCCGATGGCTCGGCCGATTGCATCAGCTTGTCGTCCGGCCGGGCGGTGACATTGTTGCGGCCGAACGCTTCGGCCAACACACGATAACAATCTTGTTTGTATTGCTTTAGTTTGGCTTGTAATTCCGGTTTTAGCTTCGATGTTGTCAAACCAAACATCCAACCATTGAGATATTCAACAGGCAAAGCAAGCATTTCCCGTTTACCCTTTACCGTTGCCATAATGACAACGGTAACATTTTCAGATAAAACATCATCTCGTTTTATGCGCTTTGATTGTGAGGCCCAATTAATACCCAATACATCACAAATTGGACGGATGGGTACACATACAGTACCGTCTTCCAGACGTAGAGCCACCACTAGATCATCATAAAATTTGATCTCTTTTTGTTCAATCGGCATCAATGCTTTTTCACTCATTCTTATATGTCTCCCAACAGTTTTCAGCAATGTTTATTCAGTCATAACGTTTAATCATTTTTGCGGCGCTGCGCTAGCACATCTTGCAACATGGCGATCACCGCGCTATTTTCTCCTTTAGCGGTCAATTCTGCCATACCAGCCAAAACACACGCATGGAGAAAACTGCCTTCAGGGACGGCAAGCTGATAGTCATGATGTTTGCGGAGAATCTGTTTTGCTTTCATCGTTGCCAAAATGATCTCATCGGCCGTTTCGGCCGGACAGTCAAACACACGCCGCGCTATGTTGCCACTCAATTGCGCCTTAGGCTTGGGGGTTGCAGTCGCCTTTTTGGTACGCCGTTCCAGCTTTTTCGCTTTTGGTGCAGGCGGTGGCGCAACGCTTGCCAAACGGTCGTCGGCCGTCGGCTTTTTTGTGTGCATATCCGGCACAAGCAGCCGGTCGATATTTTCCATAGGAGACAAAGGGACTGGTTTTCGTTTACTCATCGTCGATCACCCTATCCACGAGTTTTGTATAATCTTCTGCACCACGGCCGGACGGATCATATTCAAAGATCGTTTCACCATGCGCGGCCGATTCACTCACCCGCACACTGCGCCGAATAGGATCACACAACACATCGCCATACCGCCTACGCAAAGCGGTTAATAATTCAGTCGTCTGTGCCAAACGGCCGTCAACCATCGTCGGCACAATATAACGGAGGATTACCCCGCTTTCAGAGCGCAACGCCTCATTGCGTTGCAAGAACATCATCAAGCCATCCGTTGCCAGTCCCTCCAATGGTACGGGACAGAGCAACTCGCGGGCATAAAACATCGTATTGATCGCCATCAAATCCCAACCAGGAGCATTGTCGATCAAAATGTAATGGAAATGATCGTTCAGGGGTGTCAGCAACTTGCTCAACTGTCGTTCCTGCCCGTATTCCGCTTCGCCAAAACGCAGGTTTAGCAATGAGATGGTACTCCCCCCCGCGATGAGGAACAGGTTCTCTCGCGCTTCTGATAAAACAGAGGACAGTTTCTCACCATTGTACAAATCGTAAAGACCGGCGTTGGGTGTCACCCCTAACGCTTTGGCTGATTGGTTTTGCGTGTCTGTATCGATCAGCAAAACTCGCCGCCCAGCAGCCGCCAGCCCGGCCGCCAGATTGACGGTTGTCGTTGTCTTACCAACCCCGCCTTTTGATAGGGTAATCGAAATAATTCGCGTCATATTTCACCTAATTTTGTCTAAATGTCAAAATTCACAAACTTACATTTTTTGATATTTGCATATATGCAAATTACCACAAATGCAAATAAATAATAATGCACATTTACATATATGTCAAAGTCGATAAATGCAAAATAATAAAAATGCAAATGTACACAAATGCACTTTTGCACGTCAACGCCCTGCATTTTTTATTTCTACTTTTGTACTTTTGTACTTTTATACTTTTGTACTTTTCGACTTTCACACAAATCGATCAAAAAACGTGAATTTCCCCAATCCTGCACCGTAAAAGTTGTTTTTATCATCATATTTCACACCAATTAAGCGAAGAATGCACTCTAAGCGATTTTTATTTTCAAAACAAGATAACTGAAGGCCAAAAAGAGTTCGTGCGTTAAACGGGATTTTTTCCTAGTTCTAGCGGATTCTGTGTTTATAAAGAAAAGTGAGGCATCTTGGGGGTGTGAACCAAAATCAAGAACCTCACCTTCGAAATTATAACAGAGACAAAGAGTCAGGACGGTTCGCGTCCAAGCAAATTGAAATACCAATGCAATGTGACGAGTATGAGGATGCAATGACCGACAGCAAACAGGCAAAAGCATATATTGACGGTCAAACCGAGGCACATCTAGAGTTGTTTCCAAAAAACATCGCAGGAGGGTATCGGCTGCATGGCTGGGCAGCCTCCTTTTAATCATGTTAATCACGCACCTTCAAAAGAAGTTGGGAGATACATACAGATGAGCGACAAAGCACTAATACACATTGAGCAGAAAGAAATAGAACTCTATGACGATAACGTGATCGCCGTTCGTATGGAAGATGGGGAGATGGGGCATTCTATGTGCCGGTTCGACCATTGTGTGAGTTAATAGGGATTCGGTGGAATGGTCAGGCTGCCAAATTAAGTAGCGATCCAATACCCTCACTTACTGCACCTGTCCAGATAACTAGACAAGTGCAAGATAATCGCAAAACCATCACCAGCGATATGATCTGTCTACCGCTTGAGTTCTTGAATGGATGGCTTTTTGGTATCAATGGCAATCGTGTCAACGAAGCAATAAGAGAATCACTATTGCGTTATCAAAGTGAATGTTATCAACTGCTTTATGAAGTGTTTAGCTGCAACGAGCCAACAGCTAGGCCTGACGACAAACCGAACCGTCAGCCGTCGCCTATCGCAATGCGCTTGCCATCGCTAAAATCGCCCGTGAGCAATTCTATTTGACCGAGCAACTGAAAGAACAGCAGGGCAAATTAGATGGGCAGCAAAAACAAATAGGCAGCGCGTATCGCTAATAGAAGCGAATCTGGGCAATGACAAACGGTATGTAACCAAAGAGCAAGCCAGCAACTTATCACAAGGTGTCCGGGCAATTGGCACACTGTTGTCAAAGCGAAGCGGGAAGAATGAGTATGCGGCCGTGTATGGTGAGCTATATCGTACCTGGAGCGTAGCCAGTTACAAAGAAATTCCGGCCGCCAACTACGACACTGTCATCGCATGGCTTCGCAATTGGTATCTCGAACTGGTAGATGACAGCGACGCGCCTTTCTAGCTGTCAGCCGGCTTGTCGTCGGCCGTTTTCTCTTTCAGTTTCTTCGCCGGAATCGTCTGCGTAGATTTCACCAACACCGTAATCCGCTTCAACTTCTCATCATAGATCGGGAAACCTGTCAGCAACAACCGTTCTCCGGCCGCGATTTTGTCCGCTACCTTCTCCCATTGCTTTTTCGCCACCATCGCCAAGTACACTGGCTGGTAGCCCTCCGGCAATTGCGGCAACCCCCTCGGCAGCGCCGTCGGCACTTTCCCCGTCATCACCAATAACATCACACTCCCTTTGTCCAGCACCTTCGCCGGTGTACCTATCAACTTTATTTCCACGCTTGCTTCTCCTCTGTCTTTCGACCCTTCAAATGCTTTCACATCTTCCAGCCGCGCTTCCCATCGGTAGGGGGGGACGCGCACCTTCTTCTTTCTTTTCTGCGGCTGTTGCTCCCATGGAACATGTATCTTCTCAGACCACAACACCTTATCCACAATACCTCGTGCTGTGTAGAAAAAAGCACCGCCTATCGTCCGCCGCTTGAGATCATGTTTGCGCCCGTAATACAAACCACCGGCCGCCTCGACCTCATGCGTCTTCTGCAAAATAGCCTGCACCGCGTCTGCACCCAATACCGCCACCATTCGGCGAATCTGTTCAACCGGCTGTGCCTCTGTTTCATTTAATGTCGCCATCACCTGTTGTGCGACCGCTTCATCCGCTTCACTCAATGGGGTTGGTTTATACACTGTCATCTTAACGATTATAACCTGCTTTCTCTCACACTTTCACGTTTATGAACACGGCACTTCATTCGCATAGTATTCATAAATGGCAGTGCCATGCTCACCAATGTTAAAATCTCCACGACGCAAAACATCCGTGCTGTTTCCGGGGAGTTAAGGTCACATAACCCTGCTGCGCCAAATTTTGCAAAAATTCGCGCTCCGCTGCCAGCGTGCAGCTTGCATTAGCAGCGTCATTTTCGGCGTAGCAGCGTCTATGTGGCGGTCAAACACATATCCGCTCCCACGCTCGCTTTTTGGCGGCACAACACACGTCAGCCCTGCACACCATCACGCAAAAAAAAAGAGGGCATCAGCGTGTGCTGATACCCTCTCTCCGTCTATATTCGCTCCATTCGCTCACTTGACTGGTTGCAAAATCATGCCGACATTACCATCGGCCGTCGCTTCCGCATAGCGAACCATCACCTGCTTTATCCCTGCCAGTGCAGGCTCCTGTCCACGCTTCAGATACCCAAACAGCACACCATACGATGTGTCTGCCACGATGCGGCCGTCCACTTCACGCAATGCGAGTGTCGTTCCCACCATCGCGGTTACTTGGTCAGCAAGCGACGCTTTCAGTTGACTCGCCAATGGTTTCGGCACATCCCGCATCGTGGTGTACGGGCCGTCGTTGGCAGCATTCAGATTGAACCATGCACCGTTGAATGTCGCTGCAACGGCTTCTGTTTCGGGCGCATCCTCATACGCCAACACGGCACCTATCTCGCTCCATGTGGGGTCACCCAGCAACCCGATGTGGCGCAATGTGGCAAGCATCAAATCAGTCATCGTAGATTGACAAGGGGCATTTTCAGCTATCGCCGACTGCCATAGAATGTTGTCGGCCGTTGCCGAGTCCACGCCACCCACATACAGTTTGAGCATCAAACCGCACATCACACCCACCGTCGGAATCTGTGCCTCACGCGCATTTTTCAATGCCGTCAACGTTTCCGCATGGGCGTTGGCATACGTGCTTGCAGACGCAATTTGACGCGCCTGTGTCTGGGCAATACGACGACGATAGAGGCTCAATGCACCAGCCGCTGTTTCCGCATACTCAATACCGATGTCTAACGCTTCGATAGGTGGGCAAGTTTGCTGCGAGAGGGCGTTTACTTGCTGTTGTAACTCAGCGAGGTGTTGCTTGGCAGCGGTCAGTAGTTGGTCGTACCAATGGCCGGTTGTCGTTTGGATCGGGTTGTCTGTAAACCCAGCGATGCGGTGTACAAGCCCGGCCGAAATCACCAGATGCTGGGTCAGCGTCGGCACGGCCGTATTCTGACACCAATCCATCACCGGCGACAGATCACGACCATCTTTGACACTGCCATCTATCACATCTTCCAAACGCGCTGGTAACCACTTCGGCAAACGACCCAACATCGCATAGCACACCATCAGCACATTCACATAACTGCCCAACACGCCGCTATTGGCTTGGGTACGAGCAATCGCTTCTGTCATCAATTGGATGCTGTAGTCGGGTGTTTCGGCCGGTGATGGTGGCACAGGCAACTCACCATACACAACCGTATCGCCCATCTCGTCGATGCGCGTAGGCAACGCTCGGCTGTCCATTTCCGCCCATGCGTAATCGAGGTCGGCCGTTCTGTCGGTGGGATGCAGCAGCACGTATTCGCCCGGTTGGTTCGGTGATCGCCAGAGCAAGACGCGCTTGCCATCGTGTGTGGTCACTTCACCTGTCACAGGATCGATCTCATCGACCACATCACCCACATCGGTAAACGGCAAACACCAAACAGCATCGTCACCATCTGCGCCACCGAGTACGTCCACGATATATGTTTTCCAGTCAGCATCGTTGACAAAGGCAGAGGCGTACTTGTCGCTTAAATGCACAAAACCACATGGCACGTCGATGCCAACCGTGCTGGCGGGCGCGATGTAGTAACGACCGCCCGGAATCGGGAAGCGACTCTTCATCTGTGTGCCGATGTTTAACTGCTTGTTGCGTTGGCGGCCGAGTGCTTGCACCACGCCCGAAAACCACATCGCTTGACCGCCACTGGCAAAGTAATCGCCCAGCCACCAGTCGGTCAGCTTGTCCAACTCGGCCGCGCTCTCTGCATGGAGCATGTTGCTCATCAGGGTATCGGTGCGGCCGTCAGCGATGGCTGCCAGCCACTCCGCGCTGTCCGCTTCTAGCCATGCGATCAGTTGCTCATTGGTGAAGAACCCATACAGGTTGATTAAGCTCTGAGCATCCAACCGCATCCGACGTTTGGCATGACGGGGCTGGCGCACACCGACGAATACACCTTTGTGAAAAGCCACCTCTGTTTTGGTACTACCAGTGGGGAAGAGGAAATCAGCGCATTTCGCATAGTGTGGCATCGTATCGACTACAACCACATCTCCTTTCTCTTGACCTTGCTCAGTCATGATCGTGATCTCAAACCGGTTGCAGTGCAGCAGTTCCTGCGTGTACCGCTTCTGGAACTTCTCGGCAATACCAGCTTGCATCCAAGCGATTTGGCACGCAACGATGTACCGCTTCATAAAGTCGCGTGAGACAAGACCGATGCCGTCCCACACGGCTGGGTCAATCTCGTCGCTGTGAACGATATTGACATCATCGTTATCCATAAACGCCCACCATCGGTATGGGCTGAAGACACGGCTGAGACGCTTGCTCAATACCGCATCACCGCGCCGTAAGCTGACGTTCAAGCCCACTTGGTTGAGAAAGTCGGCCGTTGACAAACCGCGCATCGGCTCATTCACATCCTCCAAACCGGGGACACCCTCAGTGGGGTGGGGGGAGCGACTGTCTGTCGGAATGAGGATGTCGATCACCTTCCCATCCTTGACGGTGCGGAGCGATGGGTAGATCGCATCTGCACCGCTTTGGATGGCGGGGGCTTTGGCAGAGCGATTGATAATCCCCCATTTCTCAAACCGTTGCAGAAACGGGTACGCTTGACCACCACCTGCTTGTTCGTCGTTTCCCTGACGCACGACGAATTGACCACCGGTTTGACCGATGATCCGAACACATGTATTCTTTTCTGTAGACATGTTTTAGATGTCTCCTTGCCACAAGCGAACTCCTATTCGCAAACGGCGTAGACCCGGCACGGTGTTAGAGTACCAAACCGGGTCGTTTCTTCTCCACAAGAATCATTTTTCAGAAACGTGAATACGTTCCACAGAGGCTACGGCGGAGCCGTTCTTTGGTTGGGGTTTAT
>CALECP010000176.1 GCA_937949915.1 uncultured Anaerolineae bacterium | reverse complement strand
CAACACGCTGAACGGTGACAGCAATGTGGCGTTCTTCAAGCAGTTTGTGGATGCGGGTTATACGGCCGATGACATCCCGATTATGTCTGTCTCTGTAGCAGAGGAAGAAGTCGCGTCAATCGGTACAGATTTCTTGGGTGGTCACTTGGTCAGTTGGGATTATTACGAGACGGTTGATTCGCCTGAAAATGAGGCGTTTGTCGCGGCGTATCGTGAGTACACGGACGGCCGACCGACATCTGACCCAGTAGAGTCTGCTTATATCAGTGTTAACGTATGGGCGAAACTGGTGGAAGCGGCCGGATCGACTGAGGTTGCCGATGTCAAACAAGCGGCCGACGACAACGTGATCACGTTCCAATCGCCCGGTGGCTTGATCACTGTCGATGGCGTGACCCAGCACATGGCAAAAACACCCCGCGTCGGCTTGATTCAAGAGGACGGCTCAATCGAAACAGTGTGGTCAACGGACGGCCCTGTCTTCCCCGATCCGTTCTTGCTGGGTGTCGAATGGGCGGAAGGGTTGATCGATGAGAGTGAAATTCCGGCCGAGGTTTTGGCTGGAGCAGATGGATAACGTGCCGGACGTTTTATCCACTGTATGAACCTTTTTACGCTTCACCAGATCGTTTGTATGACCTCAGAGGACTCTCTCCCTCTGAGGTCTATCTTTGCTACTGGCGGCACGGCCGCAAACCCACTAACGGAGGACGAAGATGGAAAACTTTCTCATTCAAGCATTTAACGGTGCCAGCCTTGCCTCGATTTTGTTGCTGATCTCGTTGGGGCTGGCGTTCGCGTTCGGGCTGATGGGCGTGATCAACATGGCGCATGGCGAATTCATTATGATCGGGGCGTACACAACGTATGTATTC
This sequence comes from uncultured Anaerolineae bacterium, assembly GCA_937949915.1. Classification (GTDB taxonomy): domain Bacteria; phylum Chloroflexota; class Anaerolineae; order Promineifilales; family Promineifilaceae; genus CALECP01. The sequence goes on along the minus strand of CALECP010000176.1, from coordinate 15,416 downwards.
GAGCAGGAATTTGCGGGGATGTTCATGCGAACAGAGACGCATGATTGGGGATTGTGGTTTCTTTGTTCGATTTTGGCGGCGTTTGTGGTGGCGGGGGCGATTGGCATGTTGCTCGAAGCAACGTTGCTGCGGCGCTTATACGGCCGGCCGCTCGACACGCTCCTCGCTACGTGGGGCGTGGGCATGATTTTGCAATCATTGGCGCGTCAAATTTTTGGGGCGCAAAATGTGAACGTGGGACGGCCGATGTGGCTGACCAAAGGGTTCAAATGGCTGTGGGTAGACGTGAATGATGCCGAAGCGGTCAAAGCACTCAAACCATTTTGGGAGTTGGTCGAAGGGGTGCGGCTGCCGTACACGCGCTTGCTCATCATCGGGTTGGTGGCGATTATCGTGTTGCTCATTTTTTACTATTTGCGGCGCACCAGCGCGGGACGGCGACTACGGGCGACGATGCAAAACCGAGAGATGGCGGCCGCGCTTGGTGTCAAATCACGGCGCGTTGATGCGCTCACTTTTGGCATGGGAACAGGGCTGGCTGGCATGGCGGGGGCGGTGCTGACGCTGCTCGGCCCGGTGGGCCCCACACTGGGAACGGCGTACATTGTCGATGCGTTTTTGGTGGTGGTGCTGGGTGGCGTAGGCAAGCTGCGGGGAGCTGTTTTGGCGGCGTTCATCATCGGCATGTTCAATACGTTTACAGCACGCTATTTGATGACGGTAGAGATGGAAGTGATCTCCGCATCGGCCGCGACTGTGGCGAAAGTGCTGGTGTTATTGCTGGTCGTAGCGTTTCTGCAATGGAAACCAAACGGCTTGGTTCAGGTCAAAACGAGGTAATGCGATGCGTAAATCAATGACTCACTGGCTAATTGTTGCCATTATTTTTGGTATTTTGTTACTCACGCCCACGTTTCTCAACGATTTTCGCATCAATTTGATGGGTAAATTTTTGACGTATGCGATTGTCGCCGTTGCGCTCGATTTGATCTGGGGGTACGGCGGGATGCTCAGTTTGGGGCAGGGGCTGTTTTTCACGCTGGGGGCATACGCGCTGGCGATGCACCTCAAGCTAACCAACTCAGGCACCAGTTTGCCCGACTTTATGGTGTGGAGCGGGGTGGACGAGCTGCCGCGCATCTGGGAACCGTTTGCCAGTGCGCCGTTTGCGCTGGCGATGGTGGTGGTCGTCCCGGCCGTGATGGCGTTTGTGATCGGCTATTTTATCTTTCGTAGCCGCGTGCAGGGTGTCTATTTTTCGATCATCACTCAAGCGATGACGCTCATTTTTAGTCTGCTGTTCATCGGACAACAACCGTTGACGGGCGGCACAAATGGCTTGACCGATATTCAGCAAGTGTTTGGCTACACTCGTGCCGATCCCGCTTTTTTGCGAGGGATGTACTTTATCTCGCTCGGTGCGCTGTTTGCGGTTTATCTGATTTGCTGGTGGGTGGTCAATTCGCGGTTCGGCCGTCTTTTGGTCGCCACGCGGGATGATGAGAGCCGGGTGCGCTTTTTGGGTTTTAATCCGGTGGTGGTGAAGACGCTTGTGTTTGGTTTGGCGGGCGCACTAACTGGCATAGCGGGTGCGCTGTATGTGATGCAAGATGGCATTATTTCTCCGTCGCAAATGGGTGTGCGGCCGTCTATCGAGATGGTGATCTGGACGGCCGTGGGCGGCCGGGGGTCGCTGCTGGGCGGCATCATCGGCGCGATTTCTGTGGGCTGGACAAAGAGCTTGATCTCGGCCGATTATCCTGAAGTGTGGGAGATGATCTTCGGCATTTTGTTCCTGCTGATCGTGTTGTTTATGCCCAAAGGGATTGTTGGCACGGTGCGTGATTTGTTCATGCGCGGCCGGGCAGACACGGCCGATATAGAGGTGGCACAACCCATCGAACAAGGAGGCGCAACGTGATGAGTACGCACAAAGACAAAATTCTCGCTGTTGAAGATGTATCGGTTAGCTTCGATGGCTTTACGGTACTAAAAGAGCTCGATTTTTCGATTGAGTATGATGAATTGCGTTTTCTGATTGGGCCGAATGGGGCGGGTAAGACGACGTTGCTCGACATCATTACAGGCAAAACGAAACCGATGACGGGCAAGGTGCTATTTGATGGTAAAAACGTGCGCCGCCTGAGCGAGCATCAAATTGCTCGACGGGGGATCGGCCGTAAATTCCAAACACCGTCGATCTTTAGCACGTTGAGCGTGTATGAAAATTTGGAGCAAGCGGTGAGCGCGGGTGAGCCGAGTGTGCGTTTGCTGGGGCGCATTGCGAAACGGAAGCGGGATAAGCTGGAGGCGATGCTGGAGACGATTGGACTGACGGCCGCACGTGACCGGGCGGCCGATAGTTTGTCGCATGGGCAAAAACAGTGGCTGGAGATCGGTATGTTGCTGGTGCAAGAGCCTAAGCTGCTGCTGCTGGATGAGCCGGTGGCGGGGATGACGCGCCGCGAGCGCACCCGCACGGGTGAATTGGTGCAGGAGATCGCCAAACATACGTCTGTTTTGGTGGTGGAGCATGATATGGAATTTGTGCGTCAATTCTCGACTACGGTGACGGTGCTGCACATGGGCAATGTGTTGCTGGAAGGCACGATGGATGATGTGCAGTCGAACCCTGAAGTGATAGAGGTGTATCTCGGCCGGGGCAAACCGCGCACGGGCGCACACGAAGTCGAAGACACCCGCGAGGTGTACATCGGCAAAACACAGTTTGGTGACACGATGGAGGCGGCCGATGTTACAAGCGAATAAAGTAGATGCTTATTATGGTCAGTCGCAAATTTTGCGTAATGTGTCGCTCGTTGTGCCACCGGGCGAAGTAGTGTGCCTGATGGGGCGCAATGGGGCGGGCAAAACGACGTTTATGAAGTCGGTGATGGGATTGGTCAAATCAAAAAAAGGGGAGATCGCGCTGGGTGATACGTCGTTGACTAAGAAAACGACGGGGCAACGGGCGCGAAGTGGCATCAGCTATGTGCCGCAGGGGCGGGGCATTTTCCCGTACCTGACGGTATATGAAAATTTGCTGATGGGCTTCGAGTCTGCCAAACCGAACCGGCCGAACAACGACACCATCGCAGAAATGTACGCCCAATTCCCGGTGCTGGAAACGATGAAAGGGCGTATTGCTGGCACGTTGTCGGGCGGTCAGCAGCAACAGCTTGCCATCGCCCGTGCGCTGGTCAGCAAGCCAAAATTACTGCTCTTGGATGAGCCAACGGAAGGTATTCAGCCCAGTATTGTGTTTGAGATCGAGCAGTTGATCGTCCAATTGAGCCGTGAGAAAAACATCTCTATTTTGGTTGTGGAGCAATTCCTTGATTTTGCACGCTCTGTAGCTGATCATTTCTACATTATGGAAACGGGTCAAATCGTGGAACAGGGTGAGATCGCCCATTTTACGGACGAGATTGCGAAGAAATACTTGTCGGTGTAAGAAGAAAAGGATGAGGGGTGAAGGATGAAGCAGACTAACTTCATCCCTCATCCTTCATCCCTTATGCCCCCTTATTTTTCTGGAGTTACGAATGCACTTAACAGATCGAGAACGAGACAAATTGTTGGTTTATGTGGCGGCCGATGTGGCACGCAAGCGCAAGGATCGCGGGTTGAAACTGAACTACCCTGAAGCGATTGCTATCTTGACGGCCGATGTGATGGAGGCGGCGCGGGACGGGATGCGTGTGGCTGATGTGATGACGTGGGGAACGACGATTCTCACAAAAGATGATTGCATGGACGGCATTCCCGAAATGATCCATGAAGTTCAGGTGGAAGCGACGTTTCCTGATGGGACGAAATTGGTCACGTTGCATGATCCAATACAATGAAGATGAAGAAAAGGATGAAGGATGAGGGATGAAGTCGATGAATGTTTCACGGTATCCTTCAATCTCCATTTCCCATCCCTTGAAATGTTATGAATGAAAGACAGGATTTGCGTGGGCGGACGAAGCGGTATGCGGTCGATATTATTCGCTTGTATACGTCTTTGCCGAAGCGTGAGGAGTCGCGTGTTATCGGCCGCCAAATGTTGCGGTCTGGCACGTAGGTGGGCGCGAATTATCGAGAAGCGTACCGCGCTCGTTCTGATGCAGAATTTGTGTCGAAAGTTGGTATCTGTTTGCAAGAGTTAGATGAAACAGGTTACTGGCTAGAATTATTAGAAGATGCGGGGATCGTTCCTGCACAAACATTATTGAGGTTGAAAGATGAAACAAATCAACTTATCGCTATCTTCACATCGATTCAGAAGAAAGTGCGTAGCCGAAACAGGTAATTATGATTCTCTTCATCCCTCAACCTTCATCCTTTTCTTGAGAGGTGTTTTATGAAACCCGGAGAGTATTTGATTGATGATGGTGAGGTGCAAGCGAATGTCGGCCGTGAGACGGCCGTATTGATCGTGACGCATCGGGGAGATCGGCCGATTCAAGTCGGCTCGCACTTCCATTTTTATGAGACGAACAGCGCACTCGACTTTGACCGCGAACAAGCGAAAGGGATGCGGCTGAACATTCCGGCCGGGCTGGCTGTCCGCTTTGAGCCGGGCGAAGAGAAAGAGGTGTCGCTGGTGGCATACGCTGGTGAACGAGTCATCTATGGGCATCGTGGCCTTGTTAATGGAGCGATTTGAAATGGCATTACAGATACCGAATAAACAATATACAGACCTGTATGGGCCGACAGTGGGCGGCCGGATACGCCTTGCTGACACTGAGTTGATCATTGAAGTGGAGAAAGATTTCACTGTCTATGGTGATGAGATCGCGTTTGGTGGGGGCAAAGTGATTCGGGATGGCATGGGGCAATCAAGCCGCGCCACCCGTGCCGATGGTGCGCTCGATCTGGTGATCACGAATGCGATCATCGTTGATCATTGGGGGATTGTGAAGGGGGATATTGGCATCAAAGACGGCCGGATTGTCAAAGTAGGCAAAGCCGGAAACCCTGACGTGCAAGCGGGTGTTGACCCCGAACTGGTGGTTGGCCCGTCTACCGAAGTGATCGCGGGTGAACACCGGATTGTGACGGCCGGAGGGATCGACGCGCACATCCACATGATCGCGCCCCAGCAAATTTATGAAGCCCTGAACAGCGGTGTGACGACGATGTTGGGCGGTGGCACAGGCCCCGCCACTGGCACAAATGCGACAACGTGTACACCTGGCGAATGGAATTTGGCGCGGATGATGCAATCGTTGGAGCATTTCCCCGTTAACTTTGGTATGTTGGCGAAGGGCAATTCATCGACCAAGCCACCGCTTTATGAACAATTGAACGCGGGAGCGATTGGCCTGAAATTACACGAAGATTGGGGGACGACTCCGGCCGTGATCGACACCGCTCTCAGTGTGGCCGACGAGTACGATGTGCAAGTTGCCATTCACACCGACACGCTCAATGAAGCAGGCTTTGTCGAAGATACCATTGCCGCGATTGCGGGGCGCACCATTCACACGTACCACACCGAAGGGGCAGGCGGCGGTCATGCGCCCGATATTATTCGCATCGCCAGTGAAAGCTATGTGCTGCCCTCATCGACCAATCCGACCCGGCCGTATACCGTTAACACCGTCGCCGAACATCTTGATATGCTGATGGTGTGCCACCACTTGAACAGCCAAGTGCCAGAAGATGTGGCGTTTGCCGAAAGTCGCATTCGTGCGGAGACAATTGCGGCCGAAGACATCCTGCACGACATGGGCGTATTTAGCATGATCGCGTCTGATAGTCAGGCGATGGGGCGCGTGGGCGAGGTGATTTCGCGCACGTGGCAGACGGCGCACAAGATGAAAGTACAGCGCGGTGCATTGCCACAAGATTCGGCGCGTAATGATAATTTCCGCGCCAAACGATACATCGCAAAATACACCATCAACCCCGCCCTCACACACGGTATCGCCCATGAAGTTGGCTCGATTGAACCAGGTAAATTGGCTGACTTGGTACTATGGAAGCCTGCCTTTTTCGGTGTCAAGCCGGAGATTATTCTCAAAGGGGGCTTTATCGCGTGGAGTGTGATGGGGGATGCGAATGCGAGTATCCCTACGCCGCAGCCGGTGTGGTATCGGCCGATGTTTGGCGCATTTGGCAAGGCGACCGGCCCCACCAGCCTGACGTTTATGTCGCAAGCGGGTGTGGATGCTGGGGTTGCTGCCTCACTGGGCTTGGAGAAGGAAATTGCGGCCGTCAAAAATTGCCGCGTTGTGAGCAAAGCAGACATGATCCACAACGACGCGACACCGACCATCGAAGTTGACCCCGAAACCTACGAAGTGCGTGCCGACGGCGAGCTATTGACATGCGAACCGGCCGAGGTCCTGCCGATGGCACAACGCTACTTTTTATTCTAACCTCCCTTTTTTATTATGTGCGAAAACAACGATCATACACACACACACATTCCATTCGATACCAACCTTGACGATCTGTTCGTCGTTGGTATCGCCGGGCCAGTGGGTAGTGGGAAAACAGCTCTGGCGGCGTTATTGAGCCGTCATTTGAGCGATCAATTTAATTTGGCAGTCGTCACCAACGACGTGTATACCAAAGAGGATGCGGAATTTTTGATTCGTAATGCGGTGCTGCCCCCAGAACGGGTGCGCGGTGTCGAAACGGGCGCGTGTCCCCATTCCGCTATTCGGGATGATGTATCGATGAATGTAGAGGCGATCCTCGATTTGCGCGATGCGATTGAGGGGCTGGAACTGGTCATCGTAGAGAGCGGTGGGGACAACTTGACCGCTTCATTTAGCCCCGACTTGGCCGATGTGTGGATTTATGTGATCGATGTCAGTGCCGGGGACAAAATTCCCCGCAAGGGTGGTCCCGGCGTGTCACGCTCTGATTTGCTGGTGATCAATAAGATCGACCTTGCGCCATTGGTGGGGGCAGATTTGGGTGTGATGGACAGAGATGCGCGGATGATGCGTGGAGAGCGGCCGTTCTGCTTTACCAATCTGAAATCGCAGCAAGGGCTAGATACGATTGTTGACTGGGTGCGCGAGGGCGCAAAACGGCCGACCATGACCACAACATAGCGCGTCTTGTTTTTATAGTTCGTAAATCGCGCCGAACTTTTTCTTGGCATAGCGCACAAATGGTTCGTGGCTCAACGGCCGACCAGTCGCCCGTACCACCAATTCGCCCGGTGGGAATTTGCTGCCATGCACATGAATGTTTTCGCGTAGTCAGTTAGCCATGCCAGATGGATCGCCCGTACTCAATTGATCGGCGATGGTGGTGTCTTGCTCCGTCATCGCTTCCATAAATTGTGCGCCATAGTAGCCGCCCAGGGCATACGTGGGGAAATAGCCAAACGCAGAAGGGCGTGTCCAATGCACATCTTGCAGACAGCCGTTGCTATCTGTGTCTGGCGTAACGCCCACGAGCGACTGCATTTTTTCTGCCCACGCGGCCGGTAGATTTTTGACTGCCAGATCGCCACTGAGCAACGCCTGCTCTAATTCAAAGCGCAAAATGATGTGGAAGTTATACGTCAATTCATCCGCTTCGACACGGATAAAGGAGGGCTGCACTTTGTTGATGGCGCGGTAGAAATCGTCCATGCTGGTGCTGCCCAATTGGTCGGGGAAGGTGGCTTGTAGCTGGGGATAGTGGCGTTCCCAGAACGGCCGACCAAATTTTCAATTGAGCGAGATTGCGACGCATAGATGCCCAACGATGTTATACCACCTGCTCCCTGATTGCCTTGAATGACGATTGTAGAAGGCGGACAGTATCTGCAAACAAAAAAGGATCGTGCAATACGATCCTTTTCCTCGCCAGAACCTCATGTTCCGGCCGCCTATAGTTTTGCGAAAATAAAGTTACTTTACCGGATACACAATGGCGTCGGTGATTCAAGGAGCGTGACGCAATCGACCGGATAGTAGCCGGTGTGCCAATATGTGAGCGCATCGGCCGTTTCGTGTGTTGTGCTGCCTAGATCGTGGGTCACTGGTAGCGTACTTGTGTCCACGGATCGCACAACCTTGAAGTAACTGAAATCTTGTTCAGCGATTATGAAATCGCTTGGCAGAGCTTCAACGATAGCTTCGTTATCGCTACCACCATCGGAATCGTATAGATTGCCGTATACATAGGGGAGCCCCGTAACATCAACTGATAATGTGTATGAACCGGGAGGCATGACAAACCAATACTCGCCTGTGAGATCTGTTGTGACATTGAGTTCTGATCCAGTGGCATTATTTCTCAGTGTCACAGAGATTCCTCCTAGGGGTATATCACCATTGGCTGGATTAAATATACTTGCTACCCCGTCGCTATCAATAAATACATACCCTGTAATCACCACTTCATCGTCGGAAGGTGTCGTCTGATCAGAGGGAGATACATCGATGATTTGTACATTCTCTTGAACAATAAGCATAGAGTTGTTTCTTGGTTGGCCAGACCGTTGTGCGTATGTGTTACTTGTAAATAACACCATCAACGCCCCCAATAATATGAGGGTAAAGAGGCGATATTTTTGTGATACAGCGTTGTTTTTCTTGTTTCTAGTTGTTGTGTTGTTATACATCTTATAGCTCCTTGGCTACTCGTCATGATTAATCGGCCGACTTGTTTGTCGCACCCGTTGCACTTAGTTTATGTATAAAATTGTGTGTAAATCTCTAACAAATGGGCGAAAAGCTATAAACATCGGGAAGAAAAAAAGCCAGATCATATTGATCCGGCTTTTTAGACAGAGGCACAAAAATAGCACTTACTTGAGAACCACCATCACAGTTCGTAGATCGCGCCGAACTTTTTCTTGGCATAGCGCACAAATGGCTCGTGGCTCAACGGCCGTCCTGTTGCCCGGATTACCAACTCACCCGGTGGGAATTTACTGCCCGGTGTGTGGATGTTTTCGCGTAGCCAATTGACCATGCCAGATGGATCGCCCGTACTCAATTGATCGGCGATGGTGGGGTCTTGTTCTGTCATCGCTTCCATAAATTGTGCGCCATAGTAGCCGCCCAGGGCATACGTGGGGAAATAGCCAAACGCAGAAGGGCGTGTCCAATGCACATCTTGTAGACAGCCGTTGCTATCTGTGTCTGGCGTAACGCCGACGAGCGACTGCATTTTCTCTGCCCACGCGGCCGGTAGATTTTTGACAGCCAGATCGCCACTGAGCAACGCTTGCTCTAACTCAAAGCGCAAAATGATGTGAAAGTTGTATGTTAGCTCGTCCGCTTCGACGCGGATAAAGGAGGGCTGCACTTTGTTGATGGCGCGATAGAAATCATCTACGCTGGTGCTGCCCAATTGGTCGGGGAAAGTGGCTTGTAGCTGGGGATAGTGCCGTTCCCAGAACGGCCGACTACGGCCGACCAAATTTTCAATCGAGCGTGATTGTGATTCATGGATGCCCAATGATGTGCCACTGGCTAATGGGGTGCGGCTAAAGTTGGGATGTGTGCCTTGCTCGTAGAGTGCGTGTCCGGCTTCGTGTAGAACGCTGAATAGACCAGAACTGAGAAATTCAGGATACCAGCGTGTGGTGATCCGTACATCGTTTTGACTAAAGTTGGTCATAAACGGATGCACTACCTCGCCTAGATGCCCGCGTGAAAAATCGTACCCGACGGCCGTTGCCATCTCGCGGGCGAATTGTTCTTGTTTTTCGACTGCAAATGGTTGATACAGAACGCTATCATCAATCGGCCGTCCCTTTTCGATGATCGCTTGTAGGAGGGGAACTATCTCCGCTTTGACAGCATCAAAAATAGTGCGAACCTCGGCCGCAGATATGCCGTATTCATAGCCGCGCAATAACGCATCATATAGCTCGTTCTCATAACCATATAGTTCGGCCGTCTCTCGCGCCAGTTCGACATTCGTCTCTAAATACGGCCGGAACGACTCAAAATCATTGTCGGCGCGTGCCTTGATCCACGCGCTGGTAGCTGCTCCCTCAGCCTGTGCCAAACGCTGCACAATTTCTGTTGTTAGCTTACTTTGTCGGCCGTGCAATCGCTGTATCAACGCCACCAAGCGTACCTCGTCGCTATCTGCATCGAGGTCGGCTACATCTTGTGCGGCCGCTCCCAGCGTATCGGTAAATTCGGCCGATGTTCCTTTCTCGTGGGCGATCTTTCGCAATGTCGAAACTTGATGTGTGCGTTCTATGCTCCCCGCCCTCGGCATATTTGTCTCACGATCCCATTGCAACACTTGAACTGCCTTGATAATATCATCCACTTCTTGCAAATTAGCGACCATTTTTTTGTAATTTTCCATTTGATTTGTTCTCCCAACTTAAAGTAGCGTATGCCCCAGATAGATTGATTTTTTTTGAAAAAAGAGTGTAGCACAAATTATAGATGATCTCCCTATGTTTGTGCGGTGCGTAAGTGCGCGATAATGGCGAGATCGGTGGCGGCGAATGCGTATTGATCGATGGTGTCGAGCGTGACCCACGCGTGGTCGATGATGCCGATGTGCTGAATGTCACCTGTGGTGTAGTGGGCGGCGAAAGTGTGTAGTGTGATGCGAAAGTGCGTATAGGCGTGTTTGATGGCGATCAGTTTTGCGCCCGGTGTAATGGTGATGTCTAGCTCTTCCTTGATTTCGCGTACCAGCGTTTGGGGCAATGTTTCGCCTGTTTCTTGTTTGCCGCCGGGAAACTCCCACAAGCCACCCAGCAAGCCATCGAGCGGCCGTCTCGTGATCAAAATTTTGCCGTCAGCGCGGGTGATCACCCCGGCCGCGACATCGTAATGGGGCGTGTTTTTGCGAGGCGGCCGTACCGGGCGTTCTAGCTGAGTGCCATGTTCACGCGCTTGGCAGTAGGCGGCTACGGGGCAATGGTGGCACGCTGTCTTGGTCGGCTGGCAAATGCGTTGGCCCAGCTCCATCAACGCTTGGTTAAAATCACCCGGCCGCACGGCCGGAACGAGTGCGGCCGCCATTGCCCATAGCTGTTTTTTTGTGGCGGTTTGGGTGGTGTCGTCTGGCAGATCGGTGAGACGGGAGAGAACACGGATCACATTGCCGTCTAGCACAGGGGCGGGTAGCCCAAAGGCGATAGAGGCGATAGCCCCGGCCGTGTACGGGCCGATACCGGGCAGTGCCAGCAAATCAGGGAGATTGTTGGGCAGGTTGCCGTCATGTTGCTCAACGATTTGCTGGGCTGCGCGATGAATGTTCCGCGCACGACTGTAGTAGCCAAGTCCTTCCCACGCTTTGAGAATCGTATTGAGGTCGGCCGTAGCCAGCGTGTGTACGGTGGGGAATTGTGTCATCCACCGTTCGTAGTAGGGGATGACGGTGGCGACCTGTGTCTGCTGGAGCATGATCTCCGAAATCCAGACGCGGTATGGTTCGGCCGTTTGCCGCCACGGCATGTCGATATGGTTTGCATCCCACCAGGCAAGCAGTGGGATTTGAATATCAGTAGATGGATGGGGTGTTGGCGATGCCTTGCTCACAAGGTCGGGCTTTTAGAGACCACGCATTGTCAGTGCTATCCGTCGTTCGCGTGGATTGACAGTTAAAACACGTGCGCGTACCCATTGTCCCATATCGACGACATTGCGCGGGTGCATAAAATCGCCTTCCGCCAGTTCTGACACGTGAACGAGTCCTTCTAATTCGTCTTCGAGCGTGATGAATGCGCCGTACTGCGCGATATTGTTGACAACACCTTCGATGATTTGACCGGGCTTGTAGCGTTCGGAGACACCTATCCACGGATCGGGACGCATACGTTTGAGGCTGAGCGCGACACGGCCGCGCTGGCGGTCTATCTCCAGCACAACACAATGGATGCGCTGACCCGGCCGGACAACATCACTGGGATGAGACAAGCGGCTCCATGAAATTTCAGAGATGTGTATCAATCCCTCTACCCCGCCAAGATCGACAAATGCGCCGAATTGCGCCATGTTGGTGACAACCCCGGGTCGTTTATCACCCACACGGATTTCTTCCCATAGATCGCGGCGACGGTCGGCCGTGACGAGCGCGGCCCGCTCCGAAAAGATAAGGCGATTCTTCGTGGGATCAACCTCAATCACACGTAGTTTCATCGTTTGATTTTGCCGTTTTCGCAGCTCGTGTGCGCGTTCACTGTCTAAGTGGACATGGGGGAATTGATTGAGTTGGGATGCTGGCACAAAGCCACTAATGCCACGCCATTCGACGAGCAAGCCTCCTTTGTTGAAACCTCGCGCTCTTAGCTCGACAGTTTCTTCATGCTCGTTTAGATATTGTGCTTCTTGCCAAGCATCTGCTATTTGCGCGTTGATGCTTGGGGCTGTATTGACACTAGGAGGCACGTTTTGGTGTGCGTCTTGTTCTAGTTGGGCAACCGGGAGCGATTCGACTTGGTTCAGCAATGCTGCCCAATAACTTTCGTCGCGCTGTGGCTGATTTTTGCGTGATGACATAAAGCGTTCTGCATACATCTTAATAATAACAGTACAATAAACATGTTTGGGAGTAGAGATAGTGAAATAATGATAGATTGAGTACCTTTTCAGGGGTTGTATTGTTTGAATCTACATGGCGTTTTTTTTCGGCGCGCCTCTTGTTTCTAACATGTAACCCAACACTACTTCATGGTACTCTTTTCCCGAACGGTGCTATTATGGATGAACATACTATGATCTGTCAAACAAATAGTCATGATCTGTCTAGCAAACGCTTTGGAAGTCAGTTTGATTTGGCACGTTATCGAACTTACGCTGTAGAGTCTCCTCGTTGTCACCCCATTATCACAATTGATGCAGTGCCGTCTACCAATCGGTATGTGATGGCGATAGCGGCCGATATACCAGATTATTGGGTGATTGTTGCGGATCACCAATCGGCCGGACAGGGGCGCTCCGGCCGGGCGTGGCATTCTCCGGCCGGAACATCGCTGCTATGTTCGGTGCTGGTACGGCCGACTGTGCCGCTTGACGCTGTGCATTGGCTTACGATGATCGCCGGGTGCGCGGCCGTCGCAGCGATCCAGCAAACGTGCGGCTTGGCGTTGCAACTAAAATGGCCGAATGATGTGATCGCCGTTGACGAGCAGGGACAATGGCATAAAGTGGGCGGCATCTTGACGGAAACGGCACTCGATATAGACAAAATCGCCCATGCTGTGATCGGGATGGGGATCAATGTCAATTTGGATAAGGCTGCTGTGGCGGCACTGAATAACAGTATCGGCCGTGAGCATTTACGCGCCACCAGTTTAGCCGTGCTGACAGGCAAAACGATAGAACGCGAACAGTTGCTGGCGGCATGGATGGCACAATTGATGACACGTATCGCCACGGCCGAAACGGGTGTGTCGCCCCATGCACAATGGCAAGCGCAGTTGGCTGGTATGGGGCAAAAGGTGCAGGTGGGTGATGTGACGGGCGTGTTGGTCGGGGTCGATCATTTCGGCCGGATCGTGGTCGATGACGGCCGCATACAGCATGTACGGTCAGTTGGGGATGTGTCGTTGCGAAAGAATGAGACGAGGCGAGACGAGATGAGCTAGAACAGCGATTTACGGCCGTATTGACGACAGATGCGACATACGCTGGGGTCATGTCTCCGCGCTGGGCAATGCTCGCGGCCGTAAAAAATGATCTGCAAATGTCGTTTGCCCCACAACGCTTTGGGAAACACCTTTTTGAGATCGCGCTCTGTCTTTTCGACGTTTTTGCCGGTCGAAAGTGTCCAGCGATAGGCGAGACGGTGAATGTGCGTATCGACTGCAAACGCTGGTACACCAAACGCTTGATTCATCACAACAGAGGCTGTTTTGTGTCCCACACCGGGCAATGCTTCCAGTGCGGCAAAGTCGGCTGGAACTTCTCCACCATGCTTGTCCAACAAAATATGGGACAACTCCCAAATCGCTTTTGATTTGCGGGGCGATAGACCGACAGGTTTGATAATGGCGCGGATTTCTTCAACGCTCAATTGGATCATGGCGGCCGGATTATTCGCCCGGGCAAACAATAAGGGCGTGATCTCGTTCACTTTTTTGTCGGTTGATTGTGCCGATAGCAATACGCCGATCAGTAATGTATACGAATCATCATGGTGGAGGGGGATCGGCGTTTCGGGATACAGTTCATCCAAAATACGGCCGATAGCGTCTGCTTTTTCTTGGCGTAACATGGGGGAGTGACGAGCTACGAGTGACGAATGACGAGTGGGTTAGCGCGTTTGTTGTTTGTTGAGATGATGATAGTGCCAAGCGGCAAGTTGTCCATATTACCACTCGTCATTCGTCGTTTGTCACTCGTCATTGGCCTCATTTTCTTTTTTCTAGTTCGCGCTCAACGTCGGCCAATTTGACATCTTTTTGTGCTAGGACGACGAGCAAGTGATAGAGCAGATCGGCCGATTCTTCGACTAAACGCTCTTTTGTCTGGTTGAGGGCTGCAATCACCACTTCCACCCCTTCCTCACCTACTTTTTGTGCCGCTTTGTTCTCATTGTTGAGCAAGGTGACGGTGTAAGAGCCTTCGGGCTGGTTGACTTTGCGATCTTCGATGAGCGCAGATAGGGTGTGCAGGATAGAGGCGGGGGCGGGCGAATCGGCCGTTTCTGTCATTGTGCGATAGAAGCAACTACGCGCCCCTGTGTGACAGGCAGGCCCGGCCGGATCGACTAAAATCAGCAGTGTATCGCCATCACAATCGTACCGAATATCGCGCACATGCTGCACGTTGCCTGACGTTGCGCCCTTGTGCCAAATCTCCTGACGGCTGCGGCTCCAGAAAACAGTTTCGCCTTTGTCGAGCGTCATTTGCACACTGGCAGCATTCATCCATGCCATCATCAGCACTTCGCGGGTGGCTGCATCTTGCACGATAGCTGGAATCAAGCCATTTGCATCATATTTCAGGGTGTCTGGGGTGAGTTTGCTCAATAGATTTTTCCGTATGACGTTACGGCCGTAAAACAGATGGCGGCTCGGAGGTGGGGTCTTCAGTCGGAGGTTCTGATGTTTCGCTTGTCGGTTCAGGCTCGGCCGTTGGCGGGGCTTCTGTTGCAGCCTCTGTCGGTTCAGGCTCGGCCGTTGGTTCAACTGGTACGTCGGTGGCTGGCACATTGGTAGCTGGTACAGGCGTATTCGTCGGCGGCACTGCTGTTGGCACGGCCGTTGCGGGAATGGCTGTTGGCGGGACAGATGTACTGGTAGCTGGTATGCGCGTCGGTGCGGTTGTGGGGGGAACGGCCGTATTTGTCGGTGGCACTCGCGTCGGTGCGATTGTGGCAGGAACGGCCGTGTTGGTGGGCGGTATGCGCGTCGGTGCGGTTGTGGCAGGAACGGCCGTATTGGTAGGCGGTACTCGAGTCGGTGCTGTTGTGGCAGGAACGGCCGTGTTGGTGGGCGGTAAGCGCGTCGGTGCGGTTGTGGCAGGAACGGCCGTATTTGTCGGCGG
>CALECP010000175.1 GCA_937949915.1 uncultured Anaerolineae bacterium | reverse complement strand
CGCCAGCGCGAGGCGAACTGGAAACAGTGGGGCCCGTACTTGAGCGAACGCGCTTGGGGGACGGTGCGCGAGGATTACAGCGCTGATGGCAGCGCGTGGGATTATTTTCCGCATGATGCTGCGCGTAGCCGTGCGTATCGCTGGAATGAGGATGGGCTGGCGGGGATCAGTGATCGCAAGCAATATCTTTGTTTTGGGCTGGCGTTGTGGAACGGCCGTGATCCGATCTTGAAGGAGCGGCTATTTGGGCTGACGGGGCCAGAGGGCAATCATGGCGAGGATGTGAAGGAGTATTACTTTTATCTCGATAGCACCCCGACGCACAGCTACATGCAAATGTTGTACAAATATCCGCAAGCGGCGTACCCGTACAGCGATTTGGTGGCGGAGAACGGCCGACGGGGGTACACCGAACCGGAATATGAGTTACTTGATACGGGGGTGTTTGCGGACGGCCGCTATTTCGATGTGTTTGTGACGTATGCGAAAGAGGGCGAGACTGATATTTATGTGCAGATCGAGGTGGTCAATCGCGGGGATCAAGCGGCCGACATCACGCTCTTGCCGACGCTGTGGTTTCGCAATACGTGGGGCTGGGGCTACCCGGCCGGGCCGATGCGTGACGTAGACAAAAAGCCGACACTGCAACAAATCGAAAGCCCGTATGGAGAGCTGGCTCTGCGGGCTGATCATACTGCGCTGGGGCAATACTATCTGTTTGCCGACAATGCGGCCGATATGCTGTTTACCGAAAATGACACCAATTTTGCGCGATTATACGATGGTGAAAATAGGACACCGTATGTCAAAGATGCGTTTCACCGCTACGTGATCGATGGGGATGAAACGGCCGTTAATCCCGAACGGACTGGCACAAAAGCGGCCGTGCAATACACGCACACCATCGCACCGGGCGGCCGCAAAACGATGCGCTTGCGCCTGACGACTGAGAACCCTGACAAGCCGTTTGCCACGTTTGACGACGTGATCGCAGCCCGAAAAAGGGAGTGTGATGCGTTTTATGCGGCCGTGCAAAATGAGGCACTGACGGCCGATGAGCGCAACGTACAACGGCAAGCGTTCGCGGGGATGTTGTGGTCGAAGCAACTGTATTATTACGATGTCGAACAGTGGTTGCGCGGGGATCCGGGAACAGAGCAACCATTGGCGAAACGCACGAACGGCCGGAACCATGACTGGGAACATCTGGTCAATTTTGATGTGATCTCGATGCCGGATAAATGGGAATATCCCTGGTACGCCACGTGGGATTCGGCGTTTCATTGCTTGCCGCTCGCGCTGGTCGATCCCGATTTTGCCAAACGCCAATTGCTACTGCTGACCCGCGAATGGTACATGCACCCAAACGGGCAGCTACCAGCGTATGAATGGGCGTTTGGCGATGTCAATCCACCCGTTCATGCGTGGGCGGCGTGGCACGTTTATCATCTGGACAAAGAGGCGACTGGCGTGTTTGATCGCGCCTTTTTGGAAGCGGTCTTTCACAAATTGATGCTCAATTTTACGTGGTGGGTCAATCGCAAGGATGCGGATGGTAACAACATTTTCCAGGGCGGTTTTCTCGGCTTAGACAATATCAGCATCTTTGATCGCAGTGCAGAATTGCCGACGGGCGGCCACATCGACCAGAGTGATGGCACGGCGTGGATGGGCGCGTACAGTTTGCAACTGATGCGGATCGCGCTCACGCTGGCGGCCGATAATCCCGTATACCAAGATAGTGCGAGTAAACTATTTGAGCATTTTTTGCGGATAGCGAGCGCGATGACAAAGCAGGGACACGATCATGCGGGGCTGTGGGATGAGGAAGATGGCTTCTTTTATGATGCGCTGCATTTGCCAGACGGCCGTTCTGTTCCGTTGAAAGTGCGGTCGCTGGTGGGGTTGTTGCCGTTGTTTGCGACTGAGGTGCTGGCGCGTAATTTGGTGGGCGAAATGCCTGTTTTCGAGCGGCGTATGAATTGGTTTTTAGACAATCGGCCGCACTTGGCTGGCAATATGGTGTGCCACTTCGAGGGCAAAGAGCAGACCCATTTTGCCGCGCTGGTCACGCCAGATCGCTTGCGCCGTATTTTGCGTATCATGCTAGATGAGGGCGAATTTTTATCTGATTATGGCATTCGTTCGGTGTCGAAATACCATGAAAAACACCCGTTTGAATTTCATGCCGATGGCAAATCGTACAGTGTGCCTTACTGGTCGGCCGAATCACAAAGCGGTCTTTTTGGCGGTAACTCCAATTGGCGCGGCCCGATCTGGTTTCCGATCAATTATTTGATCATCGACGCGCTCAACGAGTCGTATGCGTATTACGGTGATGACTTTAAGGTGGAATGTCCGACCGGTTCGGGCAATTGGATGACGCTGGCAGAGGTGGCGGCCGATTTGGCGCACCGGCTCAGTCGCATTTTTTTACGCGATGGGTCAGGCAATCGTCCTGTGTACGGCCGTGAGCAAACATTCCAAGATGATCCGCATTGGCGCGATTTGATTTTGTTTTATGAGTATTTTGATGGGGACAACGGCCGCGGCGTGGGCGCAAGCCATCAAACAGGGTGGACGGGGCTGATTGCGACGGTGCTGCAGCGCTATGGGGGCTAGACGGCCGCGCCAGCAAAGACGGCCGCAAACCAGATGAAGAAGTCGTATTTGAGCAGCGTAGCGAGTTTGTCCAGCTTGGCGGCCGGAGCATTCGACCGCGCTTGCAGCAGCACATACACCAGTACGGGATAGATACCAATTGCCAAAATAATCACATACGCCAGCGCGAATTGATCGAGCAAATAAGGCAACAGGAGGATGAAAAAGCCGAACGACAAAATGCCGACAAAGAGAATCCGCGCCTTTTTTTGTCCCCACACGGTGGCAATTGTTCGCACTTGCTGGCTGATGTCCCCTTCGTAGTCAGCCATCGTTTTCAACACTTCACGCGCCAGGTTGACGATGGCGATGATCAGCGCAATCGAGAGGACGGGCAAGATGTTTCCGGCCGCCACGCCGCCCAAGATGGCAGTTGTGCCTGAAATGGTGGCGATGGTGGCGTTGCCAAATAGCACGGTGCTTTTGAGCTTCCATGAGTAGAGGTAGAGCAGCGCATTGCACCCCAAAATGACGACGAATGCCAATGGGCTGATCAACGCACCGAGCAAGACGGCGATCCCACTGAGGCACAACGAAAATATCCACGCTTCGCGCACTGTGATCCGGCCGGATGGCAGCGCACGCTGCGGCTTGTTGACACGGTCGATCTCAATGTCGAGGCAATCATTCCATGCGTTTGATGAACCAGTTGACAGCAATGTGGCGAGCGCAGCCAGCAAAATGTTACCCCATTCGCCTGTGCCAGCGACGTACCCGCCCAAGATAACGGCAAGTGATCCGGCGACGGAGGTTATGGGGCGACAGAGGTTGAGATACGCTTTGATTTTTTGCATAATGTTGCGTGGTTTTTCAGTATGTCAGTCAATCAGTATGTCAGTTTGACTTATAACAATGATCACCGTATAAGATAACCCGGAACAGCGAAAAAAGAAACGCACAACGCGATATTATCAATTGATAGAATATAAAATGATCGAAAGTACGACCAACCCGAAAGTGAAATATGTGCGCCGTTTGCAGGCGGATCGGCGGTTTCGGCTGCGCGAGGGGGTGTTTGTGGCGGAAGGGGTGCGTTGGCTGGGCGATTTGCTGGGGGCGGCCGTTCGGCCGACGGCTATCTACCACACGGCCGCATGGGACACGGCCGTTCTGCCAGATGAATGGGAGCGCACGGCCGTATCGGCCGCGGTGATGGCGCAAATGAGCGACGTAGAGACACCGCCCGGTGTGCTGGCCGTTGTGCCGATGCCTGTTTCGGCGCTGCCGTCGCGTTTGTCATGGGTTTTAATTTTGGATCGCATCCAGAATCCGGGCAATTTAGGCACGATGATCCGCACGGCCGCGGCCGCTGGTGTCGATGCTGTTTTGCTTGCGCCCGGTTGTGTCGATGTGTGGAATCCGAAGGTGGTGCGTGGGACGATGGGGACGTTGTTGCGTTTGCCTATTGTGGTGCAAACGTGGGACGAGATCGCAGAAACGGTGGCGGGTATGGCTGTGTATGCGGCCGTTTTGCAGGAGGCGCAGGCGTATACGGCCGTCGATTGGTGTCGGCCGTCCGCGCTGATCATCGGCAACGAGGCGCAAGGCATATGCGTACAGGCACAGCAATTGGCGCGGCCGATCACGATTCCGATGGCGAATGATACGGAATCATTGAATGCGGCGATGGCGGCCGGGATTATTTTGTTTGAGGGTATGCGACAAAAGACCTGATTTTTGTAGAGACGCAAGATTTTGCGTCTCTACTTGAAAAAAGAGACACAAGATTTTGTGTCTCTACTAATCGTCGCCCAACGACAACACAGACATAAACGCCTCTTGCGGCACTTCTACATTGCCGATCATTTTCATGCGCTTCTTGCCTTTTTTCTGCTTTTCGAGCAGCTTTTTCTTACGAGTGATGTCACCGCCGTAACATTTAGCCAACACGTCTTTTCGCATCGCTCGCACGTTGGCGCGGCTGATCACTCGCTTGCCGACCGATGCCTGAATCGGTACTTCAAACATCTGGCGTGGGATTTTATCTTTGAGGGCTGTTACCAATTTTTGACCGCGCTGATACGCCATGTCTCGATGGACGATCATCGTCAGTGCGTCTACTTCTGCTTTGTTAACCAGCACTTCCAGCTTGACAAGATCGCTCGGCCGGTACTCGTTAAAATCGTAATCCATGCTGGCGTATCCGCGTGTGCCGCTTTTCAAGCGATCATAAAAATCGACAATTAACTCTGCCAGGGGCAAATCATACGTCAAGATCACGCGCTTGGGGGCAGGGTACTCTTGCGATATGAGTTCGCCCCGCCGCTTTGTCGCCAAATCCATGATCACGCCGTAATACTCGTCTGGTGTGAAAATTTGCACCCGCATCCACGGCTCGCGGATTTCTTCGTAGCTGCCGTCTTCTGGCAGTTCGGCCGGACTTTCGATCATCCGCACATCCCCCTCTGCATCGACCAATTCGTAGCGCACACTGGGCGCGGTCGCCACAATGCTCAAATCGTACTCGCGCTCTAGCCGCTCTTGAATGATCTCCATGTGGAACATGCCCAAAAAGCCGACCCGGAAGCCAAAGTTAAGCGCATTCGATACTTCTGGTTCATACGTGAGGGCGGCATCATTGAGTTGTAGCTTTTCGAGGGCTTCTTTTAGCTCGTTGTACTCTTCGTTGTCGGCCGGAAAGAAGCCAGCGAACACCATCGGCTTGGCAGGCGAGAAACCAGAAAGCGGTGTTTCAGCCATGTTCTTTTTGAGGGTGATCGTGTCCCCTACGCGCACCTCTTGCACCGATTTGAACCCGGTGGCAATGTAGCCTACTTCCCCGGTGTTCAGCGTTTTCACCTTTTTCATCATCGGCTCAAATATGCCCACTTCAATCGGGTCAACTTCCTCTTCGTTCGACATAAAATGCACGATGTCCCGCGCATTCATCGACCCTTCAAAGACGCGCACATACGCGATCACCCCTTTGTATTTGTCATAGTGCGAGTCGAAAATGAGGGCGCGAAATGGGTTGGTCTCGCTCTCATTTGGTGGTGACATTTGCGCGACAATCGCTTCTAAAATCGCTCGGCAATTTTCACCTGTTTTGGCACTGACCGGAATGCAGTCGAGCGCGTCGATGCCGGTGATCGCCTCTACTTCTTCGGCCACGTCGTCGGGCATCGCGGCCGGAAGGTCTATTTTGTTGATCACAGGAATGATCTCAAGGTCAGCGTCAATCGCCAGATACAGGTTGGCCAGCGTTTGCGCCTCCACCCCCTGCGTCGCATCCACGACGAGCAATGCACCCTCACACGCTTGCAGCGCACGGCTTACTTCGTACCCAAAATCGACGTGACCGGGCGTGTCGATCAGGTTCATCACGTACTGGTTGCCATCCTCGGCCGTGTACGTCATCCGCACGGCCGAAGCCTTGATGGTGACTCCTTTTTCACGCTCCAAATCCATGCTGTCCAGTAGCTGCGCTTGCATTTCCCGGTCGGCAACGGTGTCCGTTAGTTGCAGCAAGCGATCTGCCAGCGTCGATTTTCCGTGATCGATGTGAGCGATAATACAAAAATTGCGAATGCGAGATTGATCCATATTCTGTGAATTTTATCACATACCTGCATCATTCGTAGAGACGCAAGATTTTGCGTCTCGGTTTTGCTCCTCTACGTTTTTTCTGTTTTCGCTTCGCGGTTTTTGAAGTAACGAGAGAGGGCGAGACTGACGACGAACATGCCGATAGACAATGCGATCAACCATGCGTTGAGGCTGGGTGGTTCGCCAGAGAGGGCTTGCTCTAGGCTGCCGAACGATGCACCTGCCGCCGTGATCATAATCGTGCCGGGAATGCTGCCGAGTGCGGTGGCCAACACAAAGGCTTTCCAGTCGATTTTGAGGATACCGGACAAATAGTTGACCAGATCATACGGCATATAGATGAAGCGCATGACCAGCACTGTCTCGAAGCTATTATCGCGCATCCGGTTGGCGTATTTCTGGATGATCCCGTCTGATTCGCTTTCATCGAGCAAGCCGTCGCCAAAGAAGCGGCCGATAAAATAAGCCAACAATGCCCCGGAATTGCTGCCGATGATCGTCCACAAAATGCCCATTACCGGCCCGAAGATCGCACCACCGGCCAGCGAGATAAGCGTGGCGGGGAAAAAGAGGATCGGCCGCAAAATATAGATGATGATAAAGACAACAGGGCCGATTGGACTGGTCAAGATACCTGCCAGATTGAGAATCGACTGCTTGAATGTCAGATCGTTCGCCTCTTTGTAGACCAAATAGCTGACAACAAGCGCGATCCAGATCGCCCCGCCCACTAACTTTTGACCATGCTTTTGGAGGAATGTTTTTTCGGTTGCTTTCAGCGTTTCGGTACTCATTTTTTTACTTCCTGATTGTTTTTTTGCTCAACTGTGTGGAAGTGTATGCCAGATGCGCGGCCGTCAATGTATCGCTTCCTACATTAATGATTACAATTTGATTACGATCAAGGGATCAAACAGTAATTTCTATGCGATTGCCTTCGGGATCGAGGATAACGCTTTCGTAGTAGCCATCGCCGGTGGTGCGGGGGGCGCTGATGCACGGGTAGCCTGCGGCCGTCAATCGTTCGGTCAGCGCATCCACGGCCGCCCGTGACCCCACGCTGAACGCAAAATGCGCGTAGCCGTGCCATTCGGACGTTTTGTCTGGCAGTGGCTCAATGGTCGGCCGTTGCATAATTTCCAGCCGCGCCCCAGACGAAAAGGTGAGAAAGTAAGACGAGAATTGTGTGCGCGGGTTGGTGTAGCGGTTTCCGGCCGTTGCCCCAAAATATGTCGCATAAAACGCTTTCAGTTGCTCGATGTCTTCGACCCAAACAGCGATATGCTCTATTTTCATCACTCGATTTGCTCCAGAGAGAGTGCCATCAAATACCCTCGCGCCCGTTCCGTCAATGGGTAGCGATTGACCAATGCCCAGAAGCGGTCGCTGTGATTGGCTTCTACCAAATGGCATATCTCGTGCATGATCACATAGTCGCGCACAAATTCTGGCATGGTGGCAAGGCGGTCGTTGAGGCGGATTTTGCCTGTCGATGGGGTGCAACTGCCGTACAGTGTATTTTGATTGGTGACGTACTTGATCGAATGCCAGCGCAATTTACCATCGAAATAGTCGCGGTTCATCTCTTGAGCGCGGGCGGCTAATTGTTGATTCGTTTGGGGCGTGATCTGTGCTTTGCGAAGCAACTTCGCTTTGAGATTGGCGATGATCGGTTCTAGCTCCTCATCGCTGATCGCTTGGGGCGCACGAATGATGATCCGGCCGTCTTTCAGCTTGGCTGAAACTGATTTGCGCCGTCTCTCACTGCGGATGATTTCTACAGGCCATTCTTTGTCCATAAGTTTTGTATGCGGCCGATTTTAGGCAAGCGACCCGGCCGTGTCAAATCACTTGACAAGGCGTGTATCATTGACTGTTTCACGCATACATTGGCTGTGTGCGATAATAGACTCACAAACGTTGTTGACAATCAAAAATATGGGCGATGGGATAGGTTTTTCGGCCGTTCCCCGCTATTTTAACTGTAATTATGGACAGCAAATCACTGCTGACAATCGAATTTGACCGTGTGCTGGCAAAAGTGGCTGATCTCACCAGCTTTAGCGCGGGGCGCGAATGGACGGCCGCCATTCATCCGACGACTGATCTGGAGGAGGCGCGACGCTGGCAGGCACAGACGCAAGAAGCGCGGATATTGCTCGATGGGGCGACGCGGGTGACGATTGGGGGCGCACGGGATGTGCGTGTCCCGGCCGATCAGGCAACACGCGGCCGTACCATTGCGGCCGAGTCATTTCTCGACATCAAAAATACATTGATCGCCTCGCGCAATCTCAAACGCGCCCTGCTGAAAGCACCCGAAAAGCACCCCGAACTGGCTGCCATCGCCGACTTGATCGAAGATTGCCCTGGCTTGGTCAGCGACATTTCATTGACGATAGATGATCGTGGTGAAGTGCTAGACAGTGCCAGCCCTGAACTCGGCCGTA
This sequence comes from uncultured Anaerolineae bacterium, assembly GCA_937949915.1. Lineage (GTDB taxonomy): Bacteria > Chloroflexota > Anaerolineae > Promineifilales > Promineifilaceae > CALECP01. The sequence goes on along the minus strand of CALECP010000175.1, from coordinate 8,560 downwards.
TTCGCCAAAAATTACGCACTGTCCACGGCCGCATTCAAGAAAAGCTGCACAGCATTGTCAATGGGAGCGGCCGTCAATATCTGCAAGAGCCAATTATCAGCTTGCGGGGCGACCGCTACGTTATCCCCTTGCGATCTGAGTACAAAGGACGCATCAAAGGCATTATCCACGACACCAGCAGCAGTGGGGCGACGCTGTGGATCGAACCGACCAGCACCATTGATCTCAATAATGATTATCGCACCCTGCACATCGAAGAGCAGCAAGAGATCAAGCGTATTTTGACCGCGCTGACCGCCACCGTTGCCCAATTCACACCTGAAATTATTCGTGTTGTCGAACGGATGGCAGAGCTAGACGCGATCTTTGCCCGCGCCCGGTACGCCAGCCAAATCGACGCAGTTGCACCCATTTTTGTCGAATGGCGCAACGAGCCACACCCGCATCCCGGCAGCACTATTTGGATTCGCGGCGCACGGCATCCGTTGCTCGATAAGGGCGATGTTGTTCCCACCGATTTTCTGGTTGAGACAGACATTTTTACCGTGCTGATCACAGGGCCGAACACCGGCGGAAAAACGGTTGCGCTCAAAAATATCGGCTTGATGGTGGCGATGGCACAGTCGGGGCTGCCGCTCCCGGCGAACGAAGCGCGATTGAGTGTCTACAACAACATTTTTGCTGACATTGGGGATGAGCAGAGCATCGAACAAAGCCTGAGTACATTCTCGGCACACATCACCAATATCACACGTATTTTGAGCCAGATCGACGGCCGGACATTGGTGGTGCTAGACGAGCTAGGCAGCGGCACAGACCCCAGCGAGGGCGCGGCGATTGCCCAAGCGATTATCAATTACATGCGCGATAAAGGGGCGACCAGCTTTGTGGCGACCCATTACCCAGAGCTAAAAGTGTATGCCAGCCGCACACCGGGCGCGATCAATGCGTCGATGCTGTTTGATGTCGATACGCTGTCCCCCACATACGCGATGGCGATTGGCATTCCGGGCAAGTCGAATGCGCTGGCGATTGCGCGGCGGCTGGGGCTAGACCGGACGATTTTGGATGAGGCGATGGGGCTGCTGGGGTCGGATAATGAGGAGCAAAAGGCGTTGATCGAGTCGATCCATGATTTGCGCGGCCGGATCGAAACAGAGGAGGCGCGAACACGTCTGGCACGAAAAGCGGTTGAGAAAGAGCGGGACGAACTGCAACTAAAAATCGCTGGTTTGGAGTACGAGCGGTCTCAGATTTTGGACGAGGTACGACTGGAGGCCGAGATTGAACTGGAGGAAGTGCGGACGGAGTTGCGGAAGGTGCGCCGTCAAATAGCGGACGCAGGCACGCGCAATCAATTAAAAAAGATGGGCAAACAGATCGCGGCAATCGATGATAAGCGGCTGCAAGCGTTGCCCGATTTGGCGCAAACAGATAAGCAGACGAAACGGCGGCGCAAAAAGCGGCTGAAGGTGGGGGACAGCGTGACTGTGCGGACGCTGAACACGAAAGGGATTATCGAAGCGATCAAGGGTGGCGAGGCTGAGGTCAATATCGGCCGTCTACGAATGCGCGTTCGGCTTGACAATTTAGAGTTCCACGAACGGCCGCAAGCACCCTCAGACGACCATGCGCTACCGAAAGCACCGATCACGAATCGTGTCAAAATGGAGCTTGATCTGCGCGGGATGCGGGTGGAAGAGGGCTTGGAAGCACTCGATAGCTATCTGGATGCGGCCGCGCTCTCCGGGCTGCCTTTCTCACGCATTATTCATGGCAAAGGTACCGGCCGGATGCGCCAAGCTGTCCGCAAAGTCGTGGCCAAACACCACGCCATCGCCTCCTGGGAAGCTGGCAAACAGGGCGAAGGGGACGAAGGGGTGACGGTGCTTAAATTTAAGGAGTGATTCTTCGCGTAGAGACACAACATCTTGTGTCTCTTTCTTAAAAACAAGACGCGAAATCTTGCGTCTCTACGAAAAGAAGATGCAAAATGTTGCGCCTCTACGAAAGTCGGTCGGTTGATCGTACAATGAGTATGTGAAAGATAGAAGCAACGAAGAGTGGTTGGCTGATCTATGCGCCCCTGAACAAATGGAGACGGCGTTGGAGGATTTACGCACGATTTTGATGCGTGGATTGCGCTATGGGTTGATCAGTCAGGTCAATACATCTGGCCCTGAATTTGAGCCGTTGGCAGATGATTTTATTCAAGAGGCATTGCTCAAGATACTCGCCAATTTGGACACATTCCGAGGCAATAGCAAATTTACGACGTGGGCGCACAAAATTACGGTGCGGGTGGCGTTGACAGAATTGCGGCGCAAACGTTGGCAAGATCGCTCACTTGACGACATGCTTTCAGATGAGTCGCCCTTTTCGTTTTCTGCCCCGGACGATGCGCCCACACCCGATATGCTGGCCGAACGCAGCGATCTGATGCGCCATTTGATGCAGGTGATCGATGAAGAGTTGACAGAAAAACAGAGGCAGGCGATGGTGCTTGTCCCGATCAATGGGATGCCGGTGGCAGAGGCGGCCGCCCATTTGGGCATGAACCGTAATGCTTTTTATAAGTTGCTGCATGATGCGCGGTTGCGCTTGAAGAAACGGCTAGAGAAGGATGGGATGGATGCGGCCGATATTTTGGCTTCTTTTAGATAGAGATAGAGATAGAGATATTTTGCTGGCTGAATAAATAATTGAAAAACCCTGTCCCGTACTGGAACTGAAAACCCTAAGCAACAAAGATATGCTATAGTTATTTGACAAAACGATCACACAGAAAAATAAACGGAGATAGCTATGGAAATCAATGGCGAATACACATTTGATGCACCCCGCGATATTGTTTGGAATGCAGTGCGTGACCCCGATGTGCTGGGTAGCATTTTGCCCGGTGGCGAAGGGATTGAAGAGGTTGGCGAAAACGAATATGTAGGCAATCTCAAGATCAAGGTGGGGCCGGTGCAGGGTAAATTTAAGGGCAATATCGCTCTGAGCAACATCAACGAGCCAGAGAGCTATGACATCGCTGTTGATGGAAAGGGCGCACCCGGTTTTGTGAAGGCGACGGGCGATTTGAAATTGAGTGAGCAAGGGGACAAGACGCACATGCTGTATGCTGGCAAGGCACAGGTGGGCGGCCGGATCGCCAGTGTTGGGCAACGGTTGGTGGAATCGGCCGCCAAGTCGATTATTCGCCAAAGCCTAGAGGGACTAAATGCGTACTGCGTCGCCCAAGTGGCCGCCCAAAACGCACCGCCCCCGCCGCCAGAACCAGTTGCCGCGCCCACTACACCGAATGCGACACCTACGCCGCCGCCATCTGCCCGGCCGAACATTCCCCCACCACCCGCGTACACGCCGCCTACCCAGACTGAATTGATGGTCAACGTAGCGCGTGACATCGCCAAAGAAAGCCCCGAAATCGCCTTTGCGGCCGGGGCGGTAGCTTTGCTTGTTTTGCAGTTTTTCCTGCGCTTGCTCAGAGGCAAAAAATAGGACGCGGCCGTTAATGACACACACACATCCGTAGGGACACGGCGCGCCGTGTCCCTACGGATGTGCGTCCGTTATTGGTAGGAAGTGATTGATGACACCGCACGAACAGTACCAAATCCTCGACTCCAAGTTAGCTTCTCTCATCGGCCCGATCAAATTTAGTGCGGACATCAACCTCAAGCTGGAGCGCATTACCCATTTGCTGGCATTGCTGGGCGATCCGCATTGTCAATTTCCTGCCATCCATGTCGGCGGCACATCGGGCAAAGGGTCTACCGCGACGACGATTGCAGACATGCTGACGGCCGCTGGGTACAAAACGGGCCTGCATACCTCACCCCATCTGCAACTGCTCAACGAGCGACACCAAATCGACCGTATTGTTGCGCCTACCTCTGTGCTTGTGCCATTGCTCGACGAAATGTGGGACGCAATCGAACAGGTGGGGCGCGATCTGCGGTTTGGCAAACCGAGCTATTTTGAGGTGCAATTTGCGTTGTCTTGTCTCTATTTTGCGCGGAGCAAGGTAGATGTGGCTGTGGTAGAGGTGGGGCTGGGCGGCCGTCTCGATGCGACCAATGTGCTACCGGCGCAAGTGGCTGTTCTCACCAATGTGGGGCTGGATCACACGGCGATTTTGGGCGATACGATTGAGGAGATTATCACTGACAAGGCGGGAATCATCAAGGCGGGGCAAACGGTGATCACGGGGGTCAGTCAGCCATCGGCGCGGCAAATTATTGTTGATAAATGCGCGGCCGTGGACGCAACGCTACAGGTGATCGACCCGGCCGATAATCGCAAGGTGGCGATGGCGGCCGTTCACGCTTTTGCTGGACAAAAAGAGATTTCTGTGCCACCCATTCGTATCGCGGGGCGTATGGAAGTGATGCAAACTGCGCCAACTGTCATTCTCGACGGCGCACACAATCCTGACAAGATGCGCTATGCTGCCCAGCAGTTGCCCACGGCCGACGATGTGATTTTGGTGCTGGCGATGAAGGCGGGCAAAGATGTCGCGGAAACGATTCAATACGCGCTGCCCCGTGCAAAACAAGTGATCGTGACAGAGTTTCAGCTACAGGGGTTGTGGGAGGCTGTTCCGGCCGAGACACTCGCCCAGACAGTGCGCCAATTATCGGCCGCCATGCCTGTTACTATACAGACAAATCCATTTGACGCGCTAAACTACAGTTTGACGACTGCACAAGCAGATGATGTGATCTGGGTAACGGGATCGCTTTATCTGGTTGGTAATGTGCGACAGTATTGGTATCCGAATGCACGGCTGATCGACGCGGCCGAACAGCGATTGCACGGCTCATTAAGCCCATTCCCATAATGACAGAAAACACGCGCCCCAAAATGTGGACAACTGTTGCGATCAATCGCGTTTTAACGGCGTGGTTATTGATAGTTATCCTGCTGCTCGTTGGTGTCTTTTTCGTCGGTGTTCCTAAATGGTCTACTTATATCATCTTAATCGCTTCATTGGTTGCTGTTGTGGCTGGGTATGTGCTGGTACGCATGGGACGAGAAACGGCCGTTGTCGGTACGATCTGTTTTGTTTTATGGCTTAGTGTGACGAGCGAGGTGATCAACAACGGGGGAATGTTTGTGCCTAGCTGGGCGTTCTATATGCCGATTATGATGATGGTTGGTATGTTTTTGGGGAAACGCTCGATCATCTTTGCCACCTTTGCGACGCTCATTGTGTTTGCTGTCGCCACGTGGGGGATGGCGGCCGGTTTTGTAAAACCGCTTGAATATGATCTCAACGGTAGTCAATATCTGGTTATGTCGGTTACGCCGATCTTGATGGTATCGACCCTCGTCTTTTTTATTTCACGCGCATTCAACCGCTCTCTCGATTTGGTGCAAGCACGTTCGGCCGACCTCGCTGCCAGCGAAAAACGTTTCCGCACCATGTTTGAGCAAGCGTCCGATGCGATTCTTATTGTCGAGCCAGAGACGTTGCAAATTTTAGATGCCAACGAAGAAGCGTGCCGCTCATTAGGCTACACCCATGCCGAAATATGCACACTTTTTGCCAGCGACATCAGCCCCGATCTACTTGCAAAGCGCCCCGATCTGGCTGATCAAATTTTCCAAGACACTGCGATTCAGCGCCGCCAAGATGGTTCGAGCTTCCCTGTCTCTATTCGCGCCAGCTTGGTTGAGTTGGATGGCGTGAAGCGGGTCATGCTGACAAGCCATGATTTGACTGCCCAGGAAGAGGCGTATGCACGGCTAGAACTATCGAATGCAGAAAAAGAGTCGCTGCTGCGCGAGGTGCATCATCGCGTCGATAACAATTTGCAGGTGATCACCAGTATGTTGCGCTTGCAACAGTCGCGCATACAGTCGATGGATGATGTGGCGCAAGCGAACCGCGATATGCAAAACCGGGTGCGCTCGATGTATTTGGTGCATCGTCAACTGTATCGCTCTCCCAACTTGGCGACGGTTGATATGTCTGTGTACCTACAAAAATTGACAAGTGAGATCGGCGTAACGTATCGTGGCTCTTCCCAGCGCGTCCAATTTCTATATGATATGGAAACAGTCCAACTGAAATTGAGTACAGCTATTCCGGTCGGTTTGCTCGTCAATGAAGTTGTGACCAATGCACTCAAATATGCGTTTCCTGATGACGCGGCCGGAATCGTCTCATTACGCTTGACGGCCGACGATGAGACGATCAAACTTGTGGTAAGCGATAGTGGTATTGGCATTGCAGACGACATTTTGAACAACAGAAATAGAACGATTGGCATGGTCTTACTCGATCAGTTAGCTGACCAAATTAGGGCGACACTTACGCTCAAAACCTCAAAAGCCGGGACAGCGTATACGCTTGTTTTTGCCCGATAACAGGTACAATCTGTCGATGACCAACGCGATTGCCGACTACCACCAACAACATAAATGGCTGTTCACTCTCATAACTGATCCTGACGGATTGCGCTATCTTACGCCCAAAACCTACGCCGAATATCAGCAACAGTTCAACGAACAATTGGCGCGGATGCAAGCGTTTCTCAACTTTGCTGGCAACCCAGAACGCCAATTTAAGGCGGTGCATGTGGCTGGCACCAGTGGCAAAGGGTCGGTGACGACGATGATCGCCGCTTTGCTGACAGCGTGTGGACAACGCACGGCCGATCATGTCAGCCCATACTTGCAACTGTGCAACGAGAAGCTCCAGATCGATGGCAAGATGATCGCGCCGTCCCGGTTTGCCCAACTGGTGCGCGACTTTCGCCAACTTTATGAAGCATGGGTGGCACAGGGCAACATTTTGAAATATGGTGAGGCGTGGGTGGCGCTTACCTTTCTCTACTTTGCCCAAGAAAAAATAGAGTGGGGCGTGGTGGAAACGGGGATGGGCGGCCGTTACGATCCGACCAATGTGTTGCGTTCCGAATTGGCGGTGATCACCAATGTCGATATGGATCATGTACATTCGCTGGGGCCGACTTTGCACGACATCGGCCGTCACAAAGCGGGTATCATCAAGCCCGATACCCCCGCGATCACGGCCGCCATCAAGCCAAGCATCATCGCGCTGATCGAAGAAGAAGCGGCCGTCAAAAACGCCCCCCTGCACCGACTGCACCGCCGCGATTACACCTTGCACCAAGACGGCACCATCACCGTCCGCGCCCAGCACAACACATACAAAAAGATCGCTGTGCCGCTGGCTGGCACATACCAAAAGCTGAACGCCGCCACCGCCATCACGGCCGTCGATGCCCTCGCGCACACGCACGGCTTCCAGTTGACTGAGGCGACGATTGAAGACGCGCTGGCGCACATTCACTACCCCGGCCGTTTCGAGACGATGCAGCAAAACCCGACTGTGATCATCGACGGCGCACACAATCCGCACAAAATGGCTTCGCTTGTGCGTAGTTTCAAAGAGATATATCCGGGCAAAAAACCGTCTGTGTTGCTGGGGATGATCGTGGGCAAGTCGGCCGCTGGGATGCTGGCAGAAGTTGTGCCGCTTGCCAGCGAAATGTGGGTCAGCCAGCCCACCGTATTCGGCAAGCCGTCCCAGCCGATAGCGGACATTATCACCGCCATTCACACCATTGCGCCCGACATGCCCTGCACGGCCGCGCCCGACCTCCACGCCGCTATCACACAATGGATCGACCAGGCTGCGGCCGATGACATTTTGCTCATCACAGGCTCGATCTATTTGATCGGCGAAGCCCGCGAACGCTGGTATCTGTCTGAACAAATTTTGTCCGATTTAGAAAGCGATTAACCTAACAACACCAACAACAACTGTGCAAATGCCACTTTGAGAATAATCCCAATCGGCATCGCAATCGCGTAGCCGATGTTGGGCAGATCGTTGCCGATTTTTTCGCTTATGTAGTTCAGCACGGCCGGTTGCGACGCTTGCATACCACTGAGTAGGCTAAACGGAATTTTGACCAGCTTGTAGCCGATGGTCAGGGTGACTGTGCTGCCGACGAGGACGATGACGGCCGCGGCCGCCATAATCTGCCACCACGAATGGTCGATGACGGTGCTGACCAACGTATTGCCGGACGACACCCCCACACCGGCCAAGAGCAAAATCAGCCCGATCTGCTGCAACGTCTGATTGGCACTGTACGGCAACGTCCACACAAACGACCCCGTGCGCCGCAACGCACCGAAAATCAACGCCACGATCAGCGGCCCACCCGCAAAGCCCAATTGAAACGTTACATCGCTCGTAATCGGAATCTCGATTGCGCCCAGCAATAGCCCCAGGGTAATGCCAAACCCAAACGAGAGCAGATTGACCCGGCTGACATCGAGATAGGAGTCGCCAAACAGTTCGACCACTTCTTGCATATCGTTGCGCCGTGCCAGCACGCGCACCCGGTCGCCCAGCTCCAGCACGGTGCTGCTTGTTGCCAATACATCGGTATCGCCCCGGCGCACCCGCGTCACCAATGCGCCATATTGATCGCGCAATTCGAGCGCGGCGATGCTTTGTCCTGCGACGGCATGATTGGAGACAAAGAGGCGGCGTTTGACATACTGACTTTGG
>CALECP010000174.1 GCA_937949915.1 uncultured Anaerolineae bacterium | reverse complement strand
TTAATAGAGACAGGGCGTTGTGCGGGCTTCTACTGGGTAATTTGCTGGAGAAGACGGTCGTATTTACTTACAACGGCCGCACGGGAATGATTCGCCACGACATATTCACGGCCGCGCTCTCCCTTCGCCACACCTTCATCCCGATTGTCATAAGCGACACGAATTTTGTCAGCCAAATCGGCCGCATCATCCGGCATCGCAACCCAACCACAATCTGCGTTTTCAATCACGTGTTTCAGTTCGGAGTTGGGATCGGCCGAAACCAGCGCGGGGCGGGCGGCCGCCATAATTGTGTATATTTTCGAGGGGAATGTGTCAATCGTCATCCCCGCTTTCATGGGGATGATGCAGAGGTCGGCCGTGGCATAATTGAACGGAATCCACTCTCGCGGCTGATACGGCAACAACATCACATTATCTAATTGTCGCGCCGCAATTTGTTCATCTAACCAATCTCGCTTCGCCCCCCCACCAACGATCACAATTTTCATGTCGGGGAGATCGGTGAGCGTTTCGGCCGCGCTCAACAACGACTCCCAATCCTGCGTTAACCCCAAATTCCCTGCATACAGCACGTTAAACGTTTCAGTCAGACCGTACTTCTCTGAAAATCGATTGTGCTTGTCCATCGGCGATACAAAATCAATATCGACAAAGTTGGGAATAACAGCTACACGCTCCGGCTCAACCCCTTTTTTGACCAGTACCTCTTTGAACCACTCGGAAATGACCGAAACGCGCTCAGAACGTTTGTAGATAAACATCTCCATGCGTTCCAACAGCCGCACCACCCGCTTATTCGTGATCACGCCCAACTTAACGGCCACATCAGGGTAAATCTCTTGCACGTTGTACACAAACGGCCGACGATGAATGAGGCGCAACAGCCACGCATGAAGCCCCATCGTCAACGGTGGCGACGGTACAAACATTACGTCCGGCTTCTTGACAAGTGTTGCGCCGACAATTGTGCCTAATCCATGATAGCGCACGTAATCAAGCAATCTCAGCCAAATTTTACTCCCTTTAGGTGCGACTTTGATGTGCAGGACGCGCATTCCATCGAGTGTGCTTTCTTGGACTTGCATCCCCCATTTTTTGCGGAGGGGTTGTTTTGCCAGCGCGTCTTCTTCTAAGTTGTAATGGGGTGTGGTGGTGAGGACAGTTACAGTGTGTCCTTTGGCGTTGAGGTCTTGCGCGAGTTGGGAGATGAGGACGGCCGTGCTTAAACTATCTGGCGTGAAGAAGTAGGAGAGAAAGAGGATGTTTGCCATTATGCTACAAAATCAGCCAGTTCCATCCGCCGGAACAGTTCCAATTTGCCACCTTCCGTACAGTTAATAATTTCACCGCCATACTCTTGGAAAACCTGCCCTGCCATCGCATACGAAATGGTACTTTCAGTTAAATCTGGCAAGTTCCATTTTTGCCCACCTGCAAAATAGTTGGGGTCAAAATGGTCTACGTCTGTGTCCCCTGATTTGACTGCTTTGTTCTCGCCACCTTTTGCGCTGAAACTATGATCACAACCAATTAGTGCCACCTGTCGGAAACCCATGTGAAAGGCGAGTTGCATCGCTACAAACGTCACGGTGTACCCTTCATAAAGGCTCATCGAACAATCGCGGGCAAATTTTCGATAGCGTGTCGTGTGCAAATACGCAACGTTATCTCGCGCTTTGACATGCCCTATCGCGGCGCGATCAAGAAATAGCGGGGTCTCTGTTTTGTTAAAAAATGGAGCGTTTTGCTCAAGAACAAGCGGGTTGACAGAGATAATGGCAGATGGGCGATAATCTGACCGATCAAATAGTAAATTGATCTTGTTCAGCCCAAATGTAAACGTGTTTTTGAGCAACGACAGATCACTTTTGTTGAGACTTGGCCCATTACACAAAATGACCGCTTTCTCACCAGAGAAGCGGTCTTTCCAAGAGTTTATACGTTTGCGCGAACGGCGCGACTCTGGTTTTATGTCCCAGAGAAGACGATTAAGTACAGAATATGCGGTTAGAGGAAGTGCATACGCCGCATTGCGATACGGGTTGATTCGGCCGGAATGGTCAGTAATTGGGATACCAGATGACATAACATCACATAAACTTCAACTTATTCGGTGCTGAGTCGGGCGGTTGCACCACCATCAACGACCATTGCTTGCCCTGTCATAAAAGATGAAAGGGAATTGTCTGCAAGAAACAGAATCGACTTGCCGATTTCGTCCGGTCGGCCGACACGTCCCATCACATGCTTTTTGCCCAATCCACGAATTAACGCCTGTAAATCATCCCCTTCAACGTGACCCCGGTTCAAGCCATCATGGAGCATCGATGTATCGACAGCACCGGGCAAAATCGCGTTGACGCGCACTTGATCTTCGCCAAATTCGAGAGCCATCGCACGAGTCATTGCTAGCATCGCCCCTTTTGTGGCCGCATACGCCGCAATGTTTCGGGATGTCGCAATCGCATGAACAGAACTGACGTTGATAATCGCGCCCTCTGTTTGTTTCACCAATGGATATGCTTGACGAGACAGCCAAAAAACGGAGCGTAAATTGACATTCATAATGCCATCCCACTCATCCAATGTTGTCTCGACGAACGGTTTAGCAATCTGCATAGCCGCATTGTTAACCAACGCATCCAAACGCCCTTCTTTTTCACTAATCGAGGCGATTAACCCATCAATTTCGGCCGGGTTGGAGATGTCTGCTTGGATGAAACGCCCGTCGAATGTCACGTCCATTTCATTACGGTCTACACCGACAACATACCAACCCGCCTCTGAAAAGACGGTCGCCGTTGCAGAACCAATGCCACCCGCCACACCTGTAATTAAGACAACTCGTTTCTGTCTCATAGTGGCATCATCTCGATTCCAAGCCCTTTGAACAGGTTCTCGATAGAGCGTTCATTAACTCGCAAAACCGCCTCTTGCGTATTCGAGCCGTTGTGTGTGCCGAAAATGCAATTATCAAATTGGCGCAACGGACTATCGGCCGGAAGTGGCTCAACTTCAAACACGTCCAATGCCGCACCCGCAACCTTGCCACTGTGCAACACCTCGATCAATGCGGCCTCATCAATCAATGGGCCACGCGCCACATTGACGATAAACACGCCCTCTTTCATCATCGCAAACTGTTTTGTACTAAGCAGATGGTGATTATCAGGGGTCAAATTACAGGCAAGCGAAATGAAATCAGACTGCTGACACAATTCATCAAGAGAAACTTGTGTAATGTCTGACAACGGCATCACATCATAGCCGATCACGTTCATGCCCAATGCCCGGCCGCGCTCCACGATGGCACGGCCGATACTGCCCACCCCGATCACGCCCAATGTTTTGCCGCGCAAGGTGATACCGGGATGCTTCATCCAGCCACCAGCACGCACAGAATCATTCAGCTTGTGTAACTGTCGCGCCAACATAATGGTAAAGCCGGTCGCCACATCCGCCACTTCATCAGGAAATGCGGCCGGTGTGTTATAGACAGGAATGCCCAGCTCTTTCGCTCGAACAAGATCAATGCCATCCACGCCGATTCCCCATTTCGCAATCACTTTCAGCTTGTGCGCGTGACCTTTTTCGATGACGGCAGCCGTAAACTCGTCATCACCCGCGATCACGCCATCATAATGCTCGATAATCGCCAGTAAATCACGCTCATCCATCTGCTGTTTGCCTTCAAACGAAGGGACATCAATATCAATCCCATGAATTGCAAATGTTTCACGATACAGGTCAATGGTACGTTGTAAATGGGAACATAAAATTAAAGCGCGGTGTGTCATACGATGCCCTCTCGGTTTTTATAAAGTAATTCTGCGATGGTAAAGTCGATCTCTTCGTCAATATCAACCGCTTCGCCCGCGTCCATTTCGTGCATAATCGGCCGTAATCCGATCCGATTATGTCGTTGCGCCAAAATATCCCGTGTAAAGATATATAGGCACGAATTCTCCTCGTATACAGGTGGTAAATCTTGGGTGCGGAGCAAAATGGCGGGGTTGTGATTGATCGCTCGTGCCAATGGATCCCAGAGGCGCGTTTGCAACCGTGTCACGGTGAACAACGAGTCGAATAATGGATAATTTTCGAGGAATGCGTCAACGGCCGAAATGACTGTTTCAGGCTTGAGCAACGGATTGGTGCTGTGCGTCTGGATATAATAATCCGCTTCGATTTGCTTCACGGTGTTCAGCAACACATCATTCATCGGCGTTGTACCAGCGCGGAGGTGTTCCGGCCGTTCCAGCAATGTCACTTGCGGAAAGTGGACGGCCGCATCTTCCATGATGGTCGGGCTGTCTGTGTCGATCACGACTTCCGTAATCGCAGAACACGCCAACAAACTGTTGACGACGCGATGATAAAGCGGCTTTCCCGCAAAATCACGATAATTTTTGCCAACAACACGTTGGCTGTTATGCCGCATAGGGACAAAAGCGGCGATACGAGGACTCATAAAGAATGATCTCCTAATTCAAGTTTTGAACTTTGGTTTGCTGATAATCAATTAAGCGGGATTCACGTTCCTGTCGGTTGTCCGCTTTACGCGCTAATTCGCGTGGATAGTATAACGTTTGATGCAAATTATAAAGCGTTTCATCGCTATGCTTATAGCCGCGATATGTTCCCCAAAATTGCATGAGGCGAAACATCGGAATGTCGCCTAAATTCTTGAGTAATGCTTTGTCATAAAAAGCATGATAATAATCGCTTGCTGTGTTGGTTAAAAACAAACGCAAAAACCCTTTGAACGTGAAGCCCTGCTCAGGAAAAATATGTTTCATGGCCATCGCTTCACGACGATACCGATTATAAATACGCTTCGGTGTTTCTTCATGGACATGCACGATTTCCGCTTCGGCCGAATATGCTACTTTATGCCCCTCCGCCATCGCTTGTTTCGCCCATGCAATATCTTCAAGTCCAGTCAACGCTTCATCATACGGCCGTTCAGCCCATAACTCTCGCCGCACAGCACAATTTGCATTGTTACAAAATGGATACGTTTGATTGAGATTGGAATGGGGCGAAAACCATTGGGCAAAAACCTGATGCTCAGAGTACTTAGTGATCTCATTACCCGATTGTCGGCCGTACACCACCCCGATTTTCGGGTCAGAAAATGGCTCAATAATTTTCTCTAGCCAATCGTTATAAAGCGGGTAAACGTGTGCGCTTGCCATAACGAGAAAGTCGCCAGTCGCGGCCGCACAGCCCATATTGAGAGAACGTCCGAATGTAAATTCAGACTTATCAATTGTCACCAGCTTAATTGGAAAGCGAGACGCAATCGCAACGGTCGCGTCAGTCGAACCAGAATCAACGACGATGATTTCAACATCTTTCGCTGTCTGTTGCGTAATGCCTGACAGCAATTTGCCGATATGCTTTTCTTCGTTATAGCATCGAATAATGACGGAAATAGATGGCATAAGCTATTTTTCAAAAACGGTATGGATTTCGTTATCTCGTTCTTCCCACAGCGTTCGTTTATATCCGGCCGATTCAAACAACGTCAAGCAATCTTCTTTCGTTGCCCCAAACTGCTCAAGGAAAACGGGATGGATTTCACAGAAAATTTTGCGCGGTGCATTGTCACTGTGCATCAGTTTCTGCATCCCTCTCAATGCCAAAATTTCCGCACCCTCAATATCAATTTTAACAACATTCGGCACAGGTAAAACCCCTTCCGCAATCGCATCGTCAATCGAGTTGGTTGGTACTTCAACATCCCCACGCTTGCCTACTTTAGCCAAACTCGGTGATGTCCCACCCACCCCATCCGTAAATAACGTTACGGTTGATCGTTCATCGGACACTGCCCAATCGACGACATGCAAATTATCTAATTGATTGAGTACAAGATTGCGTTCTAATCGGCCGCGGTAGCTTGGATCAGGCTCAAAGCCGTATACCGTTGCGCCTGTTGTCGCGGCCGGAATCGCCACAATGCCGACACAACTCCCAATGTCAAAAAACACATCAGACGGTTGCAATGAGTTAACGACAGAACGCACAAATTCGTCCTCGTCACCCAACTCTAAAATGCGGAATTTTTCTAACGGCCGTGAAATCTCGAATCGACACGGCACATCAGACAAATTATCAAGCGTCACCTCAAAAGGGTATGACTCACCATGTTTTATTTTGTGCCAAACAACGCGCAACTGTCGCCGCCACGATTGTGGCATAAAATCTTTAATTGCTTCCAAGATAATCCTATTTTCGAGCTGATCTTTTAATCATAGCTCTTACTTCTTCACTTATTTTCAAAATCTTGTCTATGCGATGATACCGACGTATACGCATACGTATTTCACGCATCCTCTCTTTGAATGGGGAAAACGGTCTACACCGTCCAACCAAATAATGATCTGGAATTTTATTAGCTTGTCTATAATAATCCCATGCTTTTCCTAATTCTGCATTGTTATAGCGACCATACGGAAATGATTTTGGGCTTTTCCATGTTTGATCATCTCCAATATGAAAAGTTAAATGCCAATCCGCGAACTCTTTGAAATTTTCTGATTCACACAATAGGGCAAGCGTTAAAGAACGACCTAATCGCAATGCCCCCAAACAAGCCATATCAAGATACAGCTTTTCGTAAAGTGCGCGAGAAAAAATATAACAATCATGTCCGCCATGTTTAGTTCCAGCTTCCAAACACATCATGGGAATGTCTGAAATCTGACTATACGTATTGGAAATGGTTCTTCGATTAATTACAAACGCATCGTGTCCCTTCTCAATAACAGATGCTATCGTGGTATAGAAATGAGGTAAAACCGCAATATCCACATTTGTATAGATTAAAAAATCAGCATCAGAATGCTGATACATCGCATCAAGAATATCTTTCAATATAGGTAATTTTCGTTTACTCTCAAAATCTTGGACATCAAGTACGGAACGATGTAAATCAGGCAATAATTTAAAATAACTTGGAATAACTTCCCGATCTTCCTGATAAGCTATAGTCAACAATTCGACATCCACTATGTCCGATGCGAACTCTTTCGCTCTACGCATCGTTTCAAATGTGATTGGTTGAGCAACATATAAATCCGATGACGGAGATGCATGGACAGGATTAACAATATGTGCAATTTTTATCATGCTATCGAGCAATACCACTGTTTTTCTGGGCAATAGAAAGAAACTCACGGCCGAATCTCTCCATATCATCCCAGTTGTTTTTTCTTCCAATTGCTTCTCTTTTTACATTTACACCAGAATCTAAAGTCTGTTCGCCTATGGCAAGTAATCGTGCCAGTTCACCACTATCATTCCTATCAAAATATGTACCGAATGGTGGGTTCTGCTCCAAATGAATCGGTATATCGGACATGTAGATCATCTTTCCTAATGCACGAGCATCTTCAACAACACTGCTCCATCCCTCAAATAAAGACGGCTGTATGACTGCAAGTGAATGTCTCATCAATTGTATCTGATCAATT
>CALECP010000173.1 GCA_937949915.1 uncultured Anaerolineae bacterium | reverse complement strand
TGTGTTTGATGAAATCGCGCATAGCTTGCACGAATGCGGATTGTTGAACGAAAGTGAGGGGTATCGGCGCGTCGTGGTCGAAAAACCGTTCGGGTATGATTTGGCTTCGGCGCAATTGCTCAATCAGCAGCTTCATGCGGTACTGGACGAGTCGCAAATCTACCGGATCGATCATTATCTAGCGAAGGAGACGGTGCAAAATTTGCAGGTGTTTCGCTTTGCGAATACGATTTTTGAGCCGTTGTGGAACAGGAATTATATCGAGTCGGTGCAGATTACGGCCGCCGAGAGCGTGGATGTCGGTCATAGAGCTGGCTATTACGATGGGTCGGGCGTGATGCGTGACATGTTCCAAAATCATCTATTGCAATTGCTGTCGTTGGTGGCAATGGAGCCGCCGTCATCATTCCAAGCAAATGCGATCCGCAATGAGAAGGTGAAGGTATTTGGCTCGGTGCGGCCGGTCGATGTGGTGAACGATACGGTACGCGCCCGCTATGATGGCTATGCCAGTACAGAGGGTGTTCGTGCCGATTCGACCACGCCGACCTATGCGGCCGTGCGCTTGTTTATCGACAATTGGCGGTGGCAGGGTGTGCCGTTTTATTTGCGGTCGGGCAAAGCATTGAAAGAGAAGACGACTGAGATCACTATTCAGTTCAAACGGCCGCCTTACAACATGTTTTCTGGGCAAAACGACAGCACGATGCGGTCAAACATTCTCTCGATCTGTGTGCAGCCAGATGAAGGGATGCACCTCCGCATGGAGGCGAAAGTGCCGGACACGTCGGCCGACTTGCATCCGGTCGAATTTGAATTTCATTACAAAGATACGTTTGGTGAAGATGCGATCCCAGAGGCGTATGAGCGGTTGCTGTTAGAGGCTCTGGCGGGGGATGCGTCGCTATTCACACGCGGGGACAGCATCGAATTGGCGTGGGGCATCATCGATCCGATTTTGGCTGGCTGGCAACAAGAAGATGCGCCGCCGCTAGAAACCTACACCAAAGACAGTTGGGGCCCCGCTGCGGCCGAGCAGATGATCGCTGCCCTGGGGCATGAATGGTTGTTGGGGTGTGGCGGTCATGCGTGATGCGACCACACGGTTTACAGATCGGGTTGAGAATTATGTGAAATACCGGCCGCATTATCCCTCTGTGATCATCCGTTTTCTGCGTGATTATTGCGCTCTTTCACCCTCGTCTGTGATAGGCGACATCGGTTCTGGCACAGGGATTTTGACGCGCTTGTTTCTGGAGAATAATAATCGTGTCTACGGTGTTGAACCAAACAAAGAGATGCGTGAAGCGGCCGAACAATCATTGATTCAGTTTGATCAATTTCACAGTGTAGATGGCACGGCCGAAGCAACCAGTCTACCGACCAACAGCCTCGATTTTGTGACGGCCGGGCAAGCCTTTCACTGGTTTGATCGTGACCAAAGTCAGGGTGAATTTCAACGCATTCTCAAGCCAGATGGCTGGGTCGCACTTGTTTGGAACGAACGTGAGGGTGCATCTACACTATTTGGACAAGAGTATGAGCAATTACTCTGCACCTACGGTATCAACTACAACAAAGTAACACATAAGCGGCTAGAGCAAGCAGACACACGCCAATTTTTCGGCCGTGATTACCGCTTTGTGAGCTATCCTAATGCTCAACATTTCAACTTTGCTGGCTTGAAAGGGCGGCTGCTCTCATCTTCCTACAGTCCACAACCGAAACATCCCAACTATGCACCGATGCTTGCCGCACTCCAACTCTTGTTTGAGCGGCATCAAACAGATGACAAAATTACATTTGCCTATCAGACGAAGCTGCATTGCGGCCGGTTAGGTTAACTCAGAAAATTTGTCATACAAGAGAGCGAGAATGCGGATAGCTAAGCAATTTTTGCTTTGTCTGGGCCGCGCACCAAGCGATTGACCCAAATCCCGATTTGAATGAGCAGGGCGAGAACGAACACCAGCCCGTATTCGATGACTGGGATGCGAATGATCTCATTGGTGTCTGC
Organism: uncultured Anaerolineae bacterium; assembly: GCA_937949915.1. Taxonomy (GTDB): domain Bacteria; phylum Chloroflexota; class Anaerolineae; order Promineifilales; family Promineifilaceae; genus CALECP01. The sequence continues at coordinate 4,423 of CALECP010000173.1, read as the reverse complement.
CCAACGGCCGTTGTAGACCAAAAAGACGAGCAAAATAAAACCAGCGATAATGCTCCAGCGCGTCCATTTTTTGAGCCGCAAGCCGTACATTTGTGTGACCACAAACAGGGCAGCAAAGCCGAAGAAGAACATCGGCCAAAGCATGGGGCCACCTTTTGTCACTTGGCTAACGTAGGCGACCAATGAACCATGTACCAATACCATCACTTCTTGTGTCACCATCCACCAACGGTTGACATGGGAGCGTGTATAGAACAAGCTGCCCTGAAGCAGTAGCAAGAAGGTGTAGAGCAAGCCCATCAGATGCCCGCCTGTGTTTTCGATGGGGTGATACCAAAAGGTGTAGATAATCGCCCATGAAAAGACGTACCCGTGATACCGTTTTACAACGTCGGCCGATTGTTTCAAAAAGCCGATCTTCTTGCCGAAAAAGAGGCCGCGTCGTTGATTTTCCATCAACAGCACCATCACCAACATCAAAATAACCGAGCCTTGTGAGCTAAGAATCGACACATCTTGCGCCAATCCGTCATACCAAATACTCGTTTGCAGCACGTGTAACACCACAAAAAAGGCGTTTGCACCCAACGCCAAGATATTGACGCGGTGCAATTTTTTGCTATAGGTCAAATGGCTCGTTTGCGCCCGGTATATCAAGTACCAAATCGTGACTTGATGCAGCAAATAGCCCGTCCATGCGGAGATGCGGGTCACGACAGTGGGATCGGGCAGCTTCCAAAAGTAGTGGCTAAACCCGGTGTCGGGGGCAAAGTCGATCTGCGGAATAATGATCGGCCGGAGAACCCAGATCAGCACCGTAAAGGCGAGACTGAACAAAATGCCAATCCAGAGTGCTGTGTTGCTATCGGCGGGTTGTTGTGATTGCTTGATGCGTGTGTTAGAGGTTTCTGCTGTCATAATCGTACCTTATCACCATTATACAAGGCGCAAAGGTTTTGTACAGCTTTTGCAACGATATAAGTGAGTGATTCACAAAATCGCCTATCTCCAACCGATAAATCATCAGATAACGTGCAAAATCAGGTTGACACAGTGCAAGGCTTATGCTAATTTGTCCTACGGTTGACAGTTTAATTCACCTTTAGGTTGATAGAAATGAGTACGAACACAGCATTTCCCCACCGCATTCCCCAGTCCGCCATGGCGAGGCTACACGATGCTGCATGGGAATATCATGCTGCCAACCGACCTCATAGAACGATACCGCACACACACCTTAGCCCCAAAGCGCGAGTATCCCATACTCGCGTTTTTTGTTTGTGGAACTGCACATCCATACCGACGTACAAGAACAGGCAACCGCTTGTTCGCTCGATTTTCAGGAGAAAGTTATGACCGTTTTATTGCTAAATGCGAGCTATGAGCCTCTTTCGGTAATCCCAAAACGCCGCGCCATCTCATTGATGTTGCGTGGGCGCGTGGATGCAGCCAGCGAGGAATCTCTCCACATGCGTGGCGCATCTAGCACCGTGCAAATCCCGCGTGTGTTGCGTCTACGCAAGTATGTCAATGTGCCGCGCAGAGGCGCACGGTGGAGTCGTCGGGCCGTCTTCCAGCGCGACAATTACACATGTATCTATTGCGGCATCATGTTGGGCGATCTGAAGAAGGGCAAAGCGATGACGCGCACAGCGTTTACACTCGACCACATTTTGCCCAAGAGCCGGGGCGGCCGAAACACCTGGGGCAATACGGCGTGTGCGTGTGCCTCTTGCAACCAGCGCAAGGACAATAAATTGCCCAATGAAGCGGGAATGAAGCTGCTGTGGGAGCCAAAAATCCCACGTGTCAACTACTTGATCGCCAGCAGCGAAGTACCGGATTCGTGGAAAGTGTATCTGGAAGTGTGATCGTTTTTGGGGGTGTTTGGGTGTAGGTTGCTTCTACACCTATCGCCTATTTTCTGACTACGCTAATTTAGTAGGGACACGGTTAACCGTGTCCCATTGGTATCAAGCTAAGGCGAAAATCGGTCAAATCTGCACATCATCGGCGATTTGTTGTTTCGCCCGGTGTTGAAACACACGGGCTGTCAGTGCGCCTGACGGCGCTGCGAAAAACCCGTTTCAAACGGGTTTCAGTCGGCGTAGCAGCCGGTTTCAACCGGAGCGGTAGCAAGTAAAACGCTTGGCTTGGTATGTATTGGACACGGTTAACTGTGTCCCTACGATGAAAACGTGTGTTACAGGCTCAATTTATTTCTTGGCTTTGACCAGTGCTTTGGCTTCGTCTACCCATGTTGAGGGATCGTATTTGCGGAAGCCAGCGCCTGCTTCGTCAAGGAGAACGCGCAATTTCTTAACGTTCGCCTTTGCCAAGTCGGTCAACTCGACGATGCCGTTGTCTGCCAATAGACGGTTGGTGCGGGGGCCGATGCCGTTGATGACGAGCAAATTGAGTTTTGCTTTTTTGGCAGGTGTCTTGGCAGTCGCTTTAGCCTTTGCTTTCTTGGGAGCTGCTTTCTTTGTTTTTGGCTTGGCGGCCGTGCGGCTGGTACGCGGCCGGGTGACGATTCCGAGTGCGTCGATGTACCAATCTTGACGGCCGAAAATGCCAACCAATTCGCTGTCATTGTCTGCTAAGAAAGTAAATTCTTGCTCACCACCATCGCCACCAACATAGTCCGAAACCCGTTTGTTGGTGTGGATTTGAATACCGTCGATATAGTCGCCGCTGCGGCCGCTAATCCCAGTAACATACTCATCTTTGCCTAGCGTGAACACATACGGTTCGCCGCCTTCGCCCCCCATACGGGGCAATGCTTCTGTTTGACCATTCGCGCCGAATCCATAAAAAATGTGAATCGCATCGACGAATGCACCTGCTTTCAAATGCACTTCACGGATATGTGCGCCATCAGGAATGATCCATTCCGAAAACGCTTCTCCGCCGTAACCGCCAGCCTGTCCAATTTTAACTACATCCATTTTATGCACACTCCTAAATCAGTTTTTCTTTCAAACAACTCGTGTGAAGTTGCTTGAATAATAGATAGCTTGTTATTGTTGTGGGAATCCACAGCAGAGCATGTTACCAGAAAGCAGACCAATTGATTTTCGGTCAAATCGTCAGAAAAAGATCGCTCTTGTATACTTCGTAGCATTGCATATTGCATAAAAAGTAGAGCAAAAGAGTACATAAGGACAAAAAATGGAAGCATTGGTCGCATATCAAGGAGAACCGGGCGCGTATTCACAGCAAGCGTGTCGTCAATTTTTTGGGGAAGATGTCGAGACGCTGGGCTGTCGCTCGTTTGGCGATATGTTTGTGGCGGTGCATGAAGGACGTGTACAGCACATGATGCTGCCTGTCGAAAATTCGCTGGCTGGCACAGTGATTCCAGCTTATGATTTGTTGGTTGACCATGATTTGCGGGTGCAGGGTGAAGAGATTGTCCATGTCAAACATTGCTTGATCGCCCCGGCCGGAACGACAATCCATGATCTGAAGCAGGTGAAATCGCATCCGCAAGCGTTGGCACAATGCGCTGGCACATTGCAGCGCATGGGGGTCGAGCCAGTGACGTGGTATGACACGGCCGGAGCTGCCCGCGATCTTTCGCTCAATCCAGAACCGCACACGGCCGCCATCGCCAGTCAGCTTGCGGCCGAAACATACGGTCTCAACATTTTGTCTTATGACTTACAAGATTTGCAGAATAATTTCACCCGTATGTTGGTGCTGGGCAAAACAGATGCACCACGCCAAGACCCCAGCAAAACATCGATCATTTTTGCCACCCGCCACACACCGGGCGCACTGTATCAGGTGTTGGGCGAATTGGTAGAGCGTGACCTCAACTTGAGCAAAATAGAATCCCGGCCGCGACGCAACGTACCGTGGAACTACCGCTTTTTTGTCGATTTTCATGGACACGAAGATGATCCACACGTGCGCGACGCATTGATCGGCATACTCAAACGCTCGTCCTCGCTCAAAGTGTTGGGATCGTATCCTGCAAAAAAGCCAGAAGAAATAAAATAGGATAGACGCGATTACGTATATTGCAACGAAGTAGGGACATAGCGAGTTTCGGTACGGGATGAATCCCGCACCTGCCTCTAGGCAAACCCGTTAAAATGGGTTATCGGTTACGTCGCTCTCTCTTGTTGAACCCGTTTTCAACGGGTTTTTAACTGGGCAGCAGTGGGTTTCAACCCAAGCGGTAACACAAACAGCTTAACTTGATACGCATTTGCGACCACAAGGGTACGCCCCTAAGAAACACCGCATTTTATTATCGGAAACTGCCTCAAAGGGTAGATTTTTGGTGAAATTTCTGCTATGCTGTTATTGTGAATAATTTCACAATAAACATTTGGAGGATAAAAAATGACACGAGTAACATGGTTTGATCAGGTTGATGGGATGATTACGCGCTGGATGGCACGGCATGGGCTGA
>CALECP010000172.1 GCA_937949915.1 uncultured Anaerolineae bacterium | reverse complement strand
GGGACATGGCGCGCCATGTCCCTACGGGGCTACTAAAATGGAGAAACACCAGATGAAAAAAACAATTTTTTTGCCCCTTTTCACGATCCCACTACTTTTAACGCTATTTTTCACAACAAATAGCTACGCACAAGACGTGACCACTTCGCAATCGTCTGCATGTGATGGGATTACGCAAATCTCGGCCGAGGAATGCAACGCGCTCGCCGCCATCAACGCGGCCGTTTCAGGCGGTTACATCAATTGGTTCAACACAAACGAGCCGTGTACTTGGAACGGTGTTGAGTGTGATGAAGCGATGACGATGGTTGTTGACCTGACGTTGCGTGGTGCGGAGGTGGTGGCGCTTCCGGCCGAAATCGGCGATCTCACCAATCTCACCCGCCTTCATCTAACCGCGACCGACTTGCAAACGTTGCCGGATGAAATCGGTCAGCTATCACAGCTCGACGATTTGCGGATGGATTACAACAACTCCCTCACCTCTCTTCCCAATGGATTCGCCAATCTCACCAACTTAACAACGTTCTACTTTGATGTGAACAATGCGCTGACGACGCTGCCCGACAATTTCGGCGAATTGTCATCACTGACCTCGCTGACGTTGAACGTCGTCGAAGGCTTAACCGCACTCCCAGACTCATTTGGCGATTTGTCTAATCTGGAAATGCTGTGGCTGGTTGATTCAGTGATCAGTGTGCTTCCTGACAGCTTCAGCAACCTCGATCTTGTTTCGTTGCGGATAGACGATAACCGTAATTTGGAGGCGATTCCGGCCGATCTGGGCAATATGACTAATCTCGACGCGGTGAGCATCGGCGGTAGTCCATTGGTCACGGAAATCCCCGCAACGCTTGGTGATTTGCCCAATATTACCTCGCTTGGCTTGAGTGATTTAAGTGGTGTGACAGCGTTGCCGCCCGAATTAGGCGATTTGACAACGCTCACGACGATGACACTCCGCAATCTGGGCATCACAACGTTGCCGTCTGAGTTGGGCAATCTCACCAATTTGACGGGTCTAAGTCTGTCAGACAACGTTGATTTGCAAGCGATTCCGGCCGAATTCGGCAATTGGGCGATGCTTGATTATCTGATGCTTGATGGCAATTCGGCCGTGTCTACATTGCCGGATACTCTGGGTAATTTGAGCAATCTCACAACGCTTAGAATCAGAGAGATGAGCAGTTTGAGCGAACTCCCTGTCGCCATCACCACGTTGCCGTTAACCTTTCTGGAGATTTTTGATAACGACATGCTGATGGAGATTCCGGCCGAAATTGGCAACCTCACCACGCTGACTCAGTTGGACATTGCCAACAACAACGGTTTGACCACCTTGCCGCCAACATTGGGCGATTTATCTCAATTAACCGATCTGGAAATCGAAAATAATGATTGGTTGGAGTCCGTTCCGGCCGAAATCGAAATGTTGTCCATGCTCACGTTGCTTTCAATCACATGCAACGATAGCTTAGAAACGATCCCCGATGCGCTCAAAGAGACAGCGACCTTCCCTAATATCGTGGGCGAACAGGCGACTTTTCATTTTGTGCGAGAAAACGATGTGTGTGGTGACGATCAAACGCCACTAGCGGCCGCACCGTTGGCTGTGACGATAAGCAATTCAATCATTGTCTACCCATCACAATGGATAATCATCCTCTGCACCCTACTTTGCCTGACCATAACTGTTTGGTGGCTTCCGACAACTGTATCCTCCCGCCGTTTGCAATAATACCCTCCCCGTCGGGACGCGGTTAACCGTGTCCCGACAAAATAGAGAAAAACCAGATGAGAAAGCTATTTCTTTTACCCCTTTTCACGATTCCACTCCTGTTAACGCTATTTTTCACAACAAATAGCTACGCACAAGACATAACCGCCTGCAAGCTGTCAGAAGACCTCAGCGATGAAACGGACGGACTGGGCTTTCCTGTGCCTGATATTTATGCGTCTGCGCTCGGCACAGTCAGCATCAAAGTGTTATTTGTCGATTTTCCAGACGCGCCTGCCATTGCCACACCGGCCGCTGTTCTCGATGAAATAGACGATTGGGCAGACTTTTACACAGCGAACGCTTACGGCCGGATGACTCTCCAATTTGATGCAGTCGAAAATTGGTATCGCATGGACGAAAACAGCGATACATACTTAGGTGAAGATGGCGCGTGGGACACGATGGTGAGCGATGCGATTGTCGCGGCCGATCCCGATACCGATTTCAGCACGGCCGATGCCGTGTACGTCATTACCAGCGATGCGGTCGATTATGACAATAGTTTCCACAGCATTATCGACGATGTTCCGGCCGATGGTGTCATGTTAAGCAATGTGGCCGTCTCATCCGAAGATTACTTCACCGATGAGTTCGTCCATCAAATCATCGCCCACGAACTGGGGCATGTGCTGGGATTGATCGACCTGTACCCATCCGAAGATGACCCCGTTGAGACGTATGTCGGTGAATTTGATGTGATGGGCAACTTGTGGGGACGCGCACCCGAATTTTTTGCGTACCATCGCTGGCGGTTGGGCTGGCTGGACGACGACCAAATTCACTGTTTTCAGGAGGATGAGGAAGATTTTGCCTACATTTCAGCGATTGAAGATGAAGGCGGTCCGAAAGCGATCATCATTCCTGTCAACGACCATCAGTTGATCGTGGTCGAAAGCCGCCGTGCGCGAGGGTATGACTCTGCGTTGCTGGATGATGGTGGGCAAGAAGGCGCATTGGTCTACACGATTGATTCTGATTTGGAGACGGCCGCGGCCGGTATCATCGTCTATCCCGACTTGGGCGACGGCAAAATCGAAGCCCCGCTGATGGACGGGGAGAGCGTAACGATTGGTGACGTAACCATCGAAGTGATCGATGCGGATGCGAATGGGGATACGGTGTTGATAAATATGGCTGGGGACAGCCCTGCTGAGGACAGCCCAGCAGAAGAAATCACGGAAGAAGGATTTCCGTGGGCGATGTCTGGCGAGATCAGCTACCCGCGTGGGCAAGTCCCAGCGCAATTCAATGCGGGCTATTCGATGTATGTGGCGGCGTATCCGATGACGGCGGTTGATTTGGGTTTGAACTTTCACTCTGGTCTGCCCGGCACATGGGTAGATTCGGCCGTCGAGGGGCCGTATTACTCCACAATTGAAGGCGGCCTCGGCTGGGGAGATCAGCTCCGTTTTGGCACAGCCACACCGAAATTTACGATGGGCGGTGTCATTTCAGATGAACCCGGATTCGGCGAAAACAGCGAATGGACAAATGGCCCGTACATCGGCGGTTGGGCGGGTGACATCTACGGCATTAATTGGGAAGTAGGGAAGGGCAGATATGGCTCGGCACAATTAAGCCCTTATGTGTTGTGGGCACCAGACGGGCTCAATTTGAAGCAAGGAACGAACGGCGAACTGTTTGGCTATGGGTATCATCCATTGCCGTTGATCGATGAGCAGACAGACACGGCCGGAACAGGCATCACCACCGGCAATCGCAGTTGGACGCTGTTCCTCAACACAAACAACTTTAAGGGGCCGATCAGCTTTATCATCCCCAACTTTTACACCCAACTTGCGCCCGCAAACCCCGATATGGAAGGGCTGTTATTGGATTCAAACCCATCTCGTATCAACCGTCAGATGGCAACGGAAACGCACCTCATTCCAAGTTTTGTCGCGCAAGATGCGAACGGTACGTTTTACGCACATACGGCGCAGATTCAATATCCGGCGAACGATGACACCGACAGTTCGATCATTGTGAACAGCGTAAGCAGTTACTCCCATGCGGCTCTGTGGGATTCTGCTGGCGATTGGTTTGCGGGTGGCAGTGCGACAACGGGACAGCTAGACCCGGCCGGGACGTTTGTTGAGCAGTTTGAAGGGTGGATTGATACGACGTATTCGATTGGCGGGCTAGACATTGGGGAGCATCCCATCGACTGGGCATCGTTTGCCACGGCCGATGCGAGCGATCCCACCACCTACAAATTCGATTGGAATATGGACATCGTGAAGCGAGTGGGCGACAACTTCTATTTGCCCACCTACTTCCGCCTTGACGAGAACGCGGATGGCACTCAGTTGTGGCGCGTGGTGGATGAGGCGGATGTTCCGGCCGAAACGGGCTTTGCTGACCAACAAATCGAAAGAATCCCTACAGATTTTGAAGGTGTCCCACACACGACACCGCAAGAGCCGGATAGTTTATGGAAAAGCCCCGGCCCTGTCGCTGGCCCATTCCAAGCGGAACTGGGGGATGGCAGTGTCATCACCTACCACTGGTATCGTTTTGTTGACCAGCCCGCTATTTTGTACTGGGAGTTCTCTGAGGCGGAACGGGACGCGATGCAAGCGCGTGTCGAACAGATTCACCGCGACTGGGGCAAAGATGAAACGTACATGGCACCGCCCACAGCCGGACAACTTGCCGATCTCGATCCGAATATCATCGTCACGCCCCCGGCCGGGCTGGAAGTGGGCTACGTGCCGATTGTGACACGCCAAGAACTGTCGTCGGCCGCGCCCCTTGCTGTGACGATGCAATCAGATAGTGCCACAAGCGACTATACGTTGTCGGCCGTGCTGATTGTTGTGGGCATCGTTGGTGTGATGAGCGTATCGTATCGCGCTTTGAGGCGGACAGTGTGATCGATTAACTATCAATTAGTCGCAAAATGGGTCGAGATGCTTGTCGTCTCGACCTTTTTTGCATAGGGGGGTTAACTGTAATCGGCCGTCAACAACGTTAGCAAGGCGAGTTGCTGCATCCCCTGCACAAAGTTTTTGGTGTCCAGGTATTCGTCCAAGCGGTGGGCGTTGGCTGATTTTCCCAGCCCGATACAGACGGCCGGAATGCCCAAACTGAGCGGAATGTTGGCATCGGTGCTGCCGCGCATGTAGTGGATGCGGGGACAGCCAACGGCGTGGAGGGCTTGGGCGGCGTGGGTGATCAGTGGCGTGTCCCGGCCGATTTTGCCAGACGGCCGGTTGCCGATAATTTCGCTGGCGATGGTCGCGTCAAATTTCAGTTGGGCGCGGCTGATAATCGTTTGGAAGCGTTCGATTAAGTAGTCGAGTCCGGCCGTTTCTTCGGAGCGTAGATCGAGCAAAAAGTCGGCCGTGGCCGCGATGGTGTTAATAGATGTTCCGCCATTGATCACGCCGATGTTGTACGTCGTTTTCGGCCGATCAGGCACGTCGATATTGTCGATACTACTGATGATATGGGACAAAATATGAATAGCAGAAGGACGGCCGAAATCGCTCCACGAATGCCCTCCTTGCGTTGTCACACGCACACGATAGCGACGCACACCGATAGCCTCATGCAAAATATAACCATACATCCCCCCTTCGAGTACGATGTACGCATGGGCATTCTCAATGGTGTTGACCACTTCACGCATCCCGGCCAAATCGCCCAGCCCTTCTTCCGCTACATTGACAACAAACCAAATATCGCGCTGGGGCTTGATGGCGAAGCGTGTGAAGAGCGCGATCAATTGCAGCAAGCCGCCCACCCCGGCCGAATTATCGGCGATACCGGGCCCATGAATGCGGTTGCTTTCACGCCGCACTGTTAAATCTGTATCGAGCGGGAAAACGGTGTCGCTATGGGCAGAGACGACAACGGGAGCGCCCGACTGACGGCCGGGATAGCGGCCGAACACATTGCCCATCGCGTCTTGGCGCACGTCCAGCAGGTGCATCGCTTCAAACTGTTGCTGCACAAAGGTTGCCCGTGTATGCTCGGCAAAAGTGGGGGCGGGGATTTGTTGGATCGCAATCGAAAGATCGATCACCTTGTCCAATTCGGCCGCGGTTGCCTGGAGGAGTGATTGAACGGTGGGGGTAGCAAGTAGGGTGTGGATGTCTGTCATGGCGTGGGCAAAAGTATAGCACGTCACTCAATCGGCCGAACAAGGGTGACTTGCTGGTAGAATGGCTGTCTATTTATATGTACCATTTATGAATGGAAGATGAGACACTCTTTTGTGGTAGCTCACTTGACGCAAACCCGGAACACAAACAAATAAAAACATTGGAGGAACAATGTCATCAACACCAGCTTGGATTTTGATAGGGACTTTTATCGGCTTTTTGCTGCATTGGCTGATCGATAGGCTGTTTTGGAGCAATCGGCGCGTTTGTACAGAGGTAGAGAAAAAGCTGCGTACCCAAGTGGCGGAATATGATAATGACCGCCGTACATGGGAAACGAGCAAGACCGAATACGATCAGCGCATCGCTAAGTATGATCGCCGGATTGCGGGTTATGATCGACGTGTCAATGAGTATGAAACGAAGATTGGTGATTATGAGACACAGATCAGTGATTACGAGGTCAAAACGGCCGATCTACAAACCCGACTGCGTGCGCCCAAAGTGGCAGATATAGCGGCCGATGTAACAGTAGATGCACCAGCCATTACCTCCCCCACTGTCGATCTGCCCAAGCGTAATTTCTTTGGTCGGTCGAAAGTCGCACCGCCTCCAGTTGATGTGCCAGATGTTGACCCTCCAACTATTGATGTGCCAGAGATCGACCTGCCAAAAGTCGATGTGCCGGAAGTAGACCTGCAAAAGCCAGAAATCGACCTGCCAAAGGTTGATATGCCGGAAGTTGATCTACAAAAGCCAGAAATCGATTTGCCAAAGGTCGATGTGCCGGAAGTTGATCTGCAAAAGCCAGAGATAGACCTGCCGAAGGTTGATATGCCGGAAGTTGATCTGCAAAAGCCAGAAATCGACCTGCCGAAGGTTGATATGCCGGAAGTTGATCTGCAAAAGCCAGAAATTGACTTACCAAAGGTTGATGTGCCGGATGTAGACCTGCAAAAGCCAGAGATCGAACTGCCAAAGGTTGATGTGCCGGAAGTTGATCTGCAAAAGCCAGAAATTGACTTACCAAAGGTCGATGTGCCGGAAGTCAACTTGCAAAAACCAGAGATTGAATTGCCGCAAGTGGCTGTTGATGCACCTGAAATTGAGCTGCCTACTGCTTCTGGCATCGGTGCCGGGGCGAAGGCTGGTATCGTCGGTGCTGGCGCGGCCGTGGCTGGCGGCGCGGGTGTGTTCGGCCGCAAACTGACCGGCCGGAAGGCAAATGGTGACGATGATCTGACCGAATTGTGGGGGATCGGCCGTTCCGTTGAACAAACGCTGAATGCGAGCGAGATCAACACGTACCAAAATTTGGCAGATCGCTCGATTGGCGATCTACAAGCGATTGTCGATGCGGAAGGCGACCGTTATGCGGATGTCGAAGTATCGACATGGCCTGCCCAAGCACAACTAGCGGCCGATGGTAAATGGGACGCGCTAAATGCGATGAAACGCGACCTCGCACGCACCACATTGCCAGCAGATAGCACCTTTACAGGCGAACCAGATAACTTCCAAAAACTGTACGGTATCGGCCCAGCTTCGGAAAAATTGCTTTATGCGAACGGTATCTACACCTACGAACAATTGGGCAATACGCCTGTCGCTGATTTGCAAGCGATGCTTGATGCCAAGGGCGGCCGTATGAAATTGGTTGATCCTGCGACATGGCCAGAACAAGCACGGTTTGCAACAGCCGGTGATTGGGATGCGCTCGACAAAATGCAAGGTGCATCGGGCGGTGTGACTGGTGCAGTAGGCGCGGTCGCAGGCGGTGCTGCTACCGTTGGCACAACGGCCGCTGCTACCGCCAAATCGGCCGCTACCGGCCGGGATGATCTCAAGAAAATCTGGGGTATTGGCCCGGCTGTTGAACGTGTTTTGAATAGCGCGAATATCGCCACATTTGATCAGTTGGCTAACTCGTCTGTTGACCAATTGCGCGATATTTTGAGCAATGCTGGGGAGCGATTCAACATGATTCAGCCCGACTCATGGCCAGAACAAGCACGGCTGGCTGATGCGCGTGATTGGGAGACATTGGAAAAATTACAGGCTACACTTGGGAACTGATAAATTGATGATAGGATCGGGGCGCATTGGCAGTGCGTCCCGATAGTTTATAAATGATTTCTGGAACTGAGGAGAGATAACAATGGCAGAACCTTGTGAAACCCTAGATTGTGTAGAACCTGCGGCCGTGCGGCGGCAAGGTTGTTTGCGTTGGTTGCTTGCACTCCTTTTGCTTGCGCTGGGCTTGTTGATGTTGCGGTATTGTGGCTCCGGGCCGCAAGCGGATGAGACGATTATCGTTAGCGCACCTACTTTGATGGCGGCCGCACCGACCACAACGCCCACCGCGACCCCTGCCCCGACAGAGACGGCCGTCCCCACAGAGACAGCCGTGCCACCAACAGCGACCCCCGTCCCTATCGCCGCGTTAATGGCTGGCAATTTGGTCTACGCGGCCGAGGCAGACAATCTATCTTGGGCAGGCACAGGCAACGCAGGGTATATTGTCAAATTGATCGGTGCGGATGGCATCGTCGCCAGCGAAGCGCCGATTGATGCGGCCGGTAATTGGACGTTTGACACAACGCCTGCTCTGGTGGAAGGTGATAATTGTTTCACGGTGCAAATGTTTGATGAAAGTGGCGCATTGGTCGAAGCATCGGCCGAACGGTGCATCACGCTGCAACCGGCCGTTGTGGTGGCGGCGTTAGCGGCCGACCCGGCCGATTTTGCTTATGATCAAGCCGACGGACAAGCTGACGATCAGGCAAATGGAATAGCTATGTGGGCGGGCAGTGGACAGCCGGAATACACGGTGAAAATGCTTGACAATGCAGGGAGCGAAATTATCACAGCGACCGTTGCAACCGACGGCAACTGGGCGGCCGAGGCGGCCGTCAACCTGCCACCGGGTGAACAGTGCATTACGATGCAGATGGTTGATTTAGACGGTAACGTGATCGCTGAATCAGAAGCAGCTTGCGTCACCATTGCCGCGGCCGAAAAAGCCCCACTGATCGTCGCTGTCGATCAAGAAAATCCCAACGCTATTTCAGGCTCTTATGAACCAGGCACCATCCTGATGTTTGCCTCCGAAGATGGCACGTCCCTGGGCGATGCCAGTGTGCAAGAGGATGGCACATTTGCCGGAACGTGTGAACTGCCACCGGGCGAATATGCGATTACAGTGCAAGATGAAGCTGGCGCAGCCTCTGAAACGGTGACAATCGTCGTGGAAGGCGCACCCGTTTTTAGCCCACCGACAACGGGCGAAGATTTTGTGTGTGAGGGTGTACCACCCAGAGGCACATTGGAAGGCAACATCTACACCATCGCGCCTTGTGAGTACGCGGGATTGATCGCCGAGCGGTTGGGAACAACCATCGACGGATTACGCCTTTACAATCCACATATTCGCAATTTCAGCTTGATATATGGCGGGCAACAAATCATCGTTCCGGCCGATGCCAGTTGCTTCGATACACATAACTGATCACCTGTGTTCATCCCTGCGTAAGACTACTTACAGTCAAAGCGCGGCCGTTCCTTGATAATGGTGACAACAGTTCACAAATAACCATTAACCAAAGGATTGAGACATGAACACATTAGACGGATTAGGAAAATACGCACATTGGACATTACGCATCGCACTCGCATCAGTTTTCATCTATCACGGTGTTGCCAAATTGATGGACTTATCAGGTAGTGCAGAAATGATGGGGCAACCGATTGCCTTATGGGCGATTGTCGCCTTGTTGGAAACGATTGGCGGCATCTTGATACTCGCTGGTGGCGCTGGCTCAGACACACTCACCCGTGTCGGTGCGCTAATGCTCATTCCACCTATGCTGGGTGCGATCTTTACCGTGCATTTGGCAAATGGCTGGAACTTCATGAATGGTGGTGCGGAATTTCAAACCACACTTCTGTTGGTTAGCCTGTTCATGCTGCTGGTTGGCAATGGTGTCAATCGTGGATTTGCTCCCCGCTAACTGCTTGAAATTGTTATTACCTAACAACCTGACAAATAAAAGAGGCTCACCACTTGGTGGGTCTTTTTTTTGAGGCTATATCTTTCGAGAAAATCGTGTGAAGACAAAGGTGTTTATGCACCCTGTTTTGATAAAATAGACGCAAAATGTTACGTCTATTTATAGGGCTTATGCTCTGGTGATGTTTCTGTACTAAATTGCTTGTTGCAATCGCCATCAAAAGATGCAATAATTTCGTCCCGGTACGGGTCATTAGCTCAGTTGGTAGAGCAGTGGACTTTTAATCCATTGGTCGTGGGTTCGAGTCCCTCATGGCCTGCACGATAAAAAGCCTCATCAGCAATGATGGGGCTTTTTGTTTGGGTAAGTATTTCGGAATACGAGAGGACGCGCCTACCAATTGACAGGAATGCGAATCACTTGCCCTGGGTGGATCAAATTGGGATGGGTGATGTGATTGAGATCGATAATCTCATGCAAATCAGATTTGTAGAAATTGGCGATCCACGAAAGCGATTGCCCATATTTGACGACGTGATCATGGATGCCCACTGGTGGGTTGGGTGGCGGCGGGTAAGCGATCACCGGTTCGGGGATGATCAATACTTGCCCTACAAAGATGAGATGGGGATTGATCACGCCGTTATGCCGCGCCAAAAATTCGAGTTCTACGTCGTAATGGTGCGCGATCTCGCTCAGGGTTTCGCCGTGCTGGACGGTGTGGCGTGTTGTGTGGCCTGCGGCCGATACGATCCCCTGAAAGAGAAAGACGCTGATGAGAATAGCTGCAAATATGCTCCGTTTGAACATTGTTCACTCCTTACATGTATGTGTTGTTTCTTGCCTTGTGTTATGAAACGCGCTAACCCGTTTCAATGGCATCATAGCACAGAAAAAGAGATGCAGTATAGCGGTGTAGGTAGGGCGTGGTTACATCGTAGCGCAAACGACAAAAAGCGCATTATTTTTTATCTGAAAATGGAGATCGAACCATGTTAGATACGTTGGCGGGGCGACTCAAGCGCGTCGAGCTATTTGACATTCCCGCCTCTTTATTGTTGATATACGGTATCCCGCAGCATTTGTAAATCGGTAGCTCGTTTAGGTTGGTTTGGATTACAATTCGGCCGATGACCTACCTCGAAAAATTACACGCTATTCAACAAA